>NZ_JBLWIT010000015.1:0-64104 GCF_048381435.1 Rhodococcus mengyinensis
GGGCAGAATCTAGCGAACGTCGCAACAGTTGGGCCTGTCGTGGGATGACGGTATCTCAGTAAGAAGCGAGACCGGAGTTGCCCACTCCAGGGTCTTGCGGGGTCGACTATTCAACTGGGAGGCAACCTCGACCAGACGCTCCGGCGTATAGATGCCGAGGTCGCTGCTCTTGGGAAAGTATTGACGCAGAAGCCCGTTGAGGTTCTCATTGCTGCCGCGCTGCCACGGCGAGTGGGCGTCACAGAAGAACACGTCCAGGCCGGTCTCGGCGGAGATCTGCTGGTGCAATGCCATCTCCTTGCCCTGATCCCAGGTCAGGGTCTTCCGAAGCTGCGGCGGCAGTGCTGCCATCGCCGCCGCGATGCCGTCACGAAGTTCCTGGGCACGGTTTCGGCCGGGAAGGTGAATCAGCATGCAGTACCGGCTTCGTCGTTCGACCAGCGTGCCGATCGCCGTCTTGTTCCCCGCTCCCATGATGCAATCACCTTCCCAATGCCCGGGCACGCTGCGGTCGGCCGCCTCGTCGGGTCGTTGGTCGATCATCGTCATATTCGTCAACCGGCCGCGACGTTCCAAGCCCGACAGGCGGCGGCGACGCCGGTATCGGCCGGTCCGCAAGGACCGTTTCGCGGGCCGTGTCAGGCCGCACCGTTGGTCATAAATCGCCTGGTAGATGCTCTCCGGGCACAGATGCCGGTTTCGTTGGCCGGGGAAATCGACGCGGAGCTGATGCGCGACTTGTTCCGGGCTGAACTTCAGGTCGCTGAGCAACTGTGCGACGTGCGCGCCCAGGACGGCGTCGGTATCGAGGCGGCGGGCGCGAGGGCGCCCGATCCGGTGCACGGCCAGCCGCTGGGCAGCGTGCGGACGGTACTCATTGTCGGTGGCGTTGTTGCGTAGCTCCCGGCTGATCGTCGACGGTGATCGGTTGAGCTCGGATGCGATCGCGCGGACACCGCAGCCGGCCCGGCGGAGATCTGCGATCATGATCCGCTCGTCCAGGGACAGGTAGCGGGGCGAGCGAGGCCGCGTGCGAACGTCAGAAGTCACTGGCGGATAGTGCACCGGCTCGCCGGCCGTATTGGTGATTGTGCGCCCGAACCGCCATCGTGTCCCGGTCCGGCGGTTGATTCCGACACGGCGGCACGCCTCGGAGTTACCAACCCCTTGCCGGATCAGCCGAGCGAACTGTTCCCGCTTCTCCGTCAGAGCAACACCGGGGTGCCCACTGTTGGGCTGTGTCGAGTCGTGCATCGCAACCTCCGATTAGCGTCGGGTGTTGCGACGTTCACTGGAATCCGCCGTGGCAAAGTGTGCCCCAGCACGCTTTGCCACTCACATGGCGGGGGTGGGCGGGCGCCCGAGCAGCGACTCGAACATCGCGCCGCCCGCGAGGAACCCGTACCGGTCGTAGAACTCGAACATCGCGGACAACCGGGCGCGACCGTCGTCCGTCAGGTTCCGCCCGTGCCGCGACATCCACTCGTCGACGGACACCTGCTTCACCGACACCGGGCCACCCGCCCGGTCGCACAGGTCCCGCACGCTGAGGGCCTCCGGGCCGCCGAGTTCGTAGGTCGCGCCGTGGTGGATGTCCGGGCCCTCGGCGAGGACGCGGGCCGCGACCTCGGCGACGTCCGCGAGTGCGACGAACGAGAACGCCGCGTCGGGACTGTAGGGCAGTTCGACGGTCGTCGCCGTGCCCGCCAGCACAGCCCCGAAATTCTCGGCGTAGGCGCACGGCTGCAGGACGGTCCACCGGAGCCCGCCGAACGTCCGGAGCGCGTCCTCGCACCGCGCCTTGTCGACGTGGTGGGGCATGAGCGGGGTGTACGGCCAGGCCACGGAGTGGTAGACGAGATGCTCGACGCCGACCGACGCTGCGGCGCGCATCGTGTTCCGCAGCAGCGCGGGCTCGTCGGGGTGCACGTTGGGGGCGATGAAGTACACGCCCCGGCAACCCGACAGCGCCTCTTCGAGTCCTGCACCCGTTTCGAGGTCGACGGCGAAGTCGCCGGGACGCCGGGCGGTGTGCACCACCCGGCGTACGTCGGCGAGCCCCTCGAGCGCCGCCATGACCGCAGCGCCGGTCTTCCCCGCGGCGCCGATGACGGCGATCTCGGCGCCGCCGGAGAGTGACTCGGTCATCGGATCACCGGTCGATGAAGTCGAACTCGGCGAACTTCGCACCGCCGGACAGGCGTTCGTAGCCGGGACCGCGGTCGAAGAACGGTTCGTCGAGGCCGCGGTCCGCGCGCATCTGCTCGCGGAGCGCGTCCGTGGCGTCGACGTCCGCGACCGGTTCCCCGGTCGACGAGGCCAGCACCACGCCGTAGTCGACGCGTGCACCCTCCGCGGACACCTTGCCCCACAGCACGTCCCGGACGACCTCCTCGATCGGACGGTCGAGCGGGTCGCCCCAGCCGCCGCCACCGGTGGTGCGGATGCGCACCACTTCGCCGGCCTTGATCGGTTCGGCGTCGGTCAGCGCGTCGAACTCGCGCTCGTTCGGGCCGCCCGGGTCGAGGACCACCGAGAAGGGTCGTCCGGCCTTGCCGCCCTTGACTCCCCAGCAGGAGAGGATCGACCGGTCGGCGATGGACATGAAGTTCGCGTCCTTGAGCATCCGGATGTGCTTCTCGTAGCCGAGGCCGCCGCGGTAGCGTCCGGCGCCGCCGGAGTCCTTCGCCAGGCCGAGCTTCTCGACGATGAACGGGAACCGGCTCTCGGTGAATTCGGTCGGCAGGTTCCGCGAGTCGGGGACGACGTGGATGGTGTCCTCACCGTCCGCGTAGTGCCTGCCGCCGGACCCGCCGCCGAGGACCTCCCGCATCAGGTACGAGTGCCCGTCGAAGTCCTCGCCGTACACCCCCGTGTAGCGGATGGTCTCCTGGTCGGCGGGCATGTTCCCGTCGACGGCCTTCGCGACGACGCCCGCGAGCACGCCGAGCAGCCGCAGGATCACGAACGTCCGGGCGTTGGTGGGCGCCGGGAAGATCGGGGTGATCAGCGTGCCCTTCTCCGGGAACTTCATCTCGATCAACGGCACGACACCCTCGTTGACGTCGAGTTCCGCCATCCGCTCGGGACTGTCGGCGAGGTTGCGGAGGATCGGCGCGAGCCACTTGATGAGGAAGTTGCCGTCGGCGTAGTCACCGCAGTGGTTGATGGGACCCTTGGCCTGCGGGCCGGTGCCGTTGAAGTCGAGGATGAGGCGTTCGCCGCCCTCGTCCTCGGGGCCGGTCTTGGTGAGCGTGATCCGCTGCCGGTGCAGCATGGGCTCGTCGACGCCGTCGTGTTCGGCGTAGTCCTCCCACGTGTATTCGCCCTTGGGAATCTTGCTGAGGATTTCCCGCCGGTACGTCTCGGTGGTCGCGTCCATCATCGCGTCGAAGCAGGCCTCGACGGTGTCGCAACCGTACCGCTCGAACAGCTCGGTGAGGCGACGGGCGCCCATGAGGCAGGCCGAGCACTCGGCGTCGAGGTCGGCGGCCAGCGCGTCGGGCATCCGCGAGTTGCGGGTCATGATGCGCAGTGCGGCCTCGTTGGGCACCCCCTGATCCCACAGCTTGATCGGCGGGACCATCAGGCCCTCCTCGTACACCGTGGTCGCGCCGGACGGCATCGATCCCGGGCAGCAGCCGCCGATGTCGTCGTGGTGACCGAACGCCTGCACGAACGCGACGACGGACGGTTCCTCCTCGCCCGGTCGGGTGGCGAACACCGGGACGGTGACGCAGAGGTCGGGGAGGTGGCCGATGCCGCCTTCGGACAGGTAGACGTCGTTGTGGAAGTAGACGTCGCCGGGCTTCATCGTGTCGAGCGGGAAGTCCCGCGCCACCGGATGCACCAGCGCCGAATACGAACGGCCCGTGAGCTTCCGGAGGTTGCGGTCGTGGATGCCGGCCCGGAAGTCGTGCGCGTCGCGGATCATCGGGGAGCGGGAGGTCCGCGAGATCGACGTCTCGACCTCCATCTCGACGCTGGCGAGGTAGCCGGCGACGATCTCCACAAGCACCGGGTCGGGCGTCGTGCCGTCGACCGGCGTCAGCCGGTAGGGCTTGACCGCTTGCACTGCAACGGGTTCGGTGGTGACGGTCATCGGTTCGCTCCGTTCGAGTCGGCGATCTTGGTGATGCGGATGTTTCCGAAGGTGTCGATCCTCGCCCGGAAACCGGGGTGCACGGGGATGGTCGAGCTGAATTCCTCGATCACCGCCGGACCCTCGAGGACGTCGCCCGCGCCGAGCCGGGCCCGGTCGTAGACCTGGGTGGTGACCCACTCGTCGAAGTACGCCGGACGGGTGCCGGTCACGGCGGATTCGGCTCCGGTCCCCGCCGCGATCTCGTTGAGCGTCGGGCGCTTGATCGGGCCGATGCCGCTGACGCGGAGGTTCACCCACTCGACGTGCTGGTGGGGGTCGCCGCGGAAGTCGTAGCCGTACAGCTCCTTGTGCGCCTGGTGGAACCTGTCCGCGGCGTCGTCCATCAACTCCTGCGTGACGGGACCCTCACCGACGGGCACCCGCACCTCGAAGGCCTGGCCGAGGTAGCGGAGGTCGGCCGAGCGCGCGTACTTGCGCTCCGCCTCGCCGAAGCCTTCGTCGGCGAGTGCGCGTTCCGCCTCGGCGGCGAGCGCGTCCAGCCCCGACTGCAGTTCCTCGATCTTCAGGCGGTCGTGCCTGCAGACGTGGGTCTGCACGTAGTCGTTGCGGACGTCGACCGTGAGCAGCCCGAATGCGGACACGTTGCCCGGGTTCAGCGGGACGAGGACGTCCTTGAGACCGAGGATGTCGACCAGCCGGCAGGCGAGCAGCGAACCGGATCCGCCGAACGTGACCAGGGTGAAGTCGCGGACGTCGAGGCCGCGCTTGACCGTGATCTGCCGCAGCGCGTTGGCCTGGTTCCACGCCGACACCTCGAGGATGCCGGTGGCGCACGCCTCGAAGTCGAGCTTCAACTGGTGGGCGAGCTGCTCGACGCCCTTGCGGGCCAGTTCGGTGTCGAGGGGGATCTCGCCGCCGAGCAGGTGGGGTGGGATGCGGCCGAGCAGCACGTGGGCGTCGGTGATCGTCGGCTCGCTGCCGCCCTTGCCGTAGCAGAGCGGGCCGGGGTCGGCGCCCGCCGACTGCGGTCCGACGCGGAGCGTGCCCTCGGGGGTCTGCCAGGCGATGGAGCCGCCGCCGGCGCCGACGGTGACGACGTCGATCATCGGGATCTTCGACGGGTACGCCCCCACCCGCCCCTCGGTGGTGAGCGCGGGCTCACCGCGGACCACGACGGTGACGTCGGTCGACGTTCCGCCGCCGTCGCACGTGAGGACCTGCTCCACACCCGCGACACTCGCGATGAGCGCCGCCCCGAGTGCGCCGGCCGCCGGGCCGGACAGCACCGTCGTGATCGGCTGGTGCACGACCTCCTTGGCGGAGAGCACGCCGCCGTTCGACTTCATCACGTAGAACGGGATGTCGCGGGCCTCGCCCTCGTCGGAGGAGAACTCGCGCAGCCGGTTCGCGATGTTGTTCACGTAGTTGCGGATGTTCGGCTTCACGGCCGCGTCGACCAGCGTGGTGATGGACCGCTCGTATTCGCGGTACTCGCGCAGCACCTGGCTGGAGATGCTCACCGTGGCCTCGGGGTATTCCTCGAGCAGAAGATCCCGGACGCGGTTCTCGTGGCTCGGGTCGGCGTAGGAGTGCATGAGGCACACGCCGATGGTGCGGATGCCGCGCTCGGCGAAGAAGCGGGCGGCCTGGCGGACGTCGTCCTCGACGAGGGGACGGATCTCGCTGCCGTCGAACGCGAGCCGGCCGCCGATGGTGCGGACGCGGTCGGCGGGGACGATGCGGTCGGGCTTGACCCAGAAGTAGGAGTTGCCGTAGCCGTCGGGGACGGACTGGCGGGCGATCTCGAGGACGTGCTCGTAACCCTCGGTGGTGATGAACCCGAGGTTCTCGACCTTGCCTTCGAGGAGCTTGTTGGTGGCGACGGTGGTGCCGTGGCTGACGGCGCCGATCGCGTCGCCGGTCTCGCCGAGCTTGGCGAGCACCTTCTCGATTCCGGTGAGGAATCCCTGCGCCGGGTCGGCAGGCGTCGAGGGTGTCTTGGTGGTGACGACGGCTCCGGACTCCTCGTCCACAGCCACGACGTCGGTGAATGTTCCGCCGGTGTCGATACCGACCCGAATCTTTCTGGATTCCACGATTCCTCCTGGGCTCGTCTCTGTAAGGCAATTGCACCGCTTCCGCCGGCCGGTTTCTTTGTCACATATCGCCGAACTCACCGGTCCTCGTTCGGCGCTGCCCGTGCCCGGATGGCCCGGACAGACGACAGCACCCCGAACCGGACGGTTCGGGGTGCTGTGTGACGAGGTGTTTGCGGCGCTACTTCGCGCAGGTGCCCCGCACGAGGATGCCGCCGACGAGAACACCGGCGAGGGCGATGCCGGCGCCGAGCGCGGCCGACGCGAGAACGGTTGCCGTGGAGGTGCCCTCGGGCACCCGCACCCGCGCGGCGGCTGCCGCGGGAACCGGGGCCGCCTCCGCGACGCCGGCGACCGCCGGAGCCTCGCCCGGCGCCGCGGCCACCTCGGCCGCCGGAATGCCGTTGGCGATCACGCCGTCGATGCCCTTGAAGAACACCCCGGCCATCTTCTTCGCGACGCCGGTGATCATCCGCTGCCCGACGCCGCCGACCATGCCGCCGACGACGGCGTCCGCGTCGTAGCTGAGCAGGGTGCCGCCGTCGCGTTCCTCGAGCCGCACCGTCACGTCGGCCTTGACGGTGCCGGGGGCGCCCGCACCCGATGCCGTCATCACGAACGACTCGGGCCGATTCTGCTGCGACAGAATCACTTCGCCGTCATAGGTGCCCTTGATGGACGCGACACCCGCGGTGAGGGACAACTTGTAATGGTTGTCGCTGAGCTGCTCGAGGGACTGCACCCCGGGGATGGTCGCCGCGAGGACCCGTCCGTCCTGCAGGTTGTCGTACACGGCCTCCGGTGGGGCCGTCAGTAGGGCGGTGCCGGCGATTCTCATTCGTTCTCCTTGCTCTGTGACGACGCGTGTGCGAGGCGAAGCTCGAACAACTCTGAAGGGGATATCGGCATGGAGGTGATCGGGATGCCTTCCGCGTCCTCGATCGCAGCCGCGATGACGGCGGACGTCGGGATCACGCCCGCCTCGCCTGCGCCCTTCATCCCGAGGGGATTGAGACCGGACGGGGTGACGGTGTGGTCCATCTCGAGCGAGTCGGGCATCTCGGTGACGAACGGCATCAGGAAATCCATGTACGACGCGTTGAGCATCTGGCCGTGCTCGTCGTAGACGATCCTTTCGTACAGCGCGCCGCCGACACCCTGCGCGACAGCGCCCATGACCTGGCCCTCGACGATCCGCGGATTGATGACGTTGCCGCAGTCGTGGATCACGGCGTACCGCCGCACGTGGATCTCCGCCGTCACCGGATCGGTTTCGACGATCGCCGCGTGCACACCGGACGCGAACGTCGACGTCGGGGGCGAGTAGTAGCCGGTGGCCTCGAGCCCGGGTTGCTCGCCCTCCCGGACCGGCGGAATCGTCATGTCGGCGTCGGCTTTCGCGAATCCGGTGGCCTGCCTCGACGCGTCGTCGAACGCGTAGCGCAGCGGATTCGACAGCACCGCGACCACACCCAGCGAGATGGACGTGCCCTCGGCGCCGGGCAGCGTGCCGATCTTGCACACGTGCCCACCGCGAAGTTCCAGTTCGGCGGGGTCGAGGTTCAACGCCTCACCGGCGATCGTGCGGGCCTTCTCGGCCACCATCTGCGCCGCCACGTGGAACGCCGATCCGGACATCACGGCGCCGCGGGACGCGAACGTGCCGACGGCGTAGCCGAATCGACGGGTGTCGCCGGTGACGATCTCCACGTCGGTGACCGGCACGCCGAGGTCGTCCGCGACGATCTGCGCGAACGCCGTCTGGTGGCCCTGACCCTGGGTGGTCAGACCCGTTGCGGCCTTGACCTTCCCGGACGTCTCGACGAGGACGTGGGCGCCCTCGTACGGGCCGGGCCCGGTGCCTTCCACGTAGGCGCCGATCCCGATGCCCACTGCCCGGCCTTCGGCTTTCGCCTGCTTCTTGTAGTCGGCGAACCCGTCCCAGTCGATGAGTGTCTTGAGCTTGTCGATCCCGGCCTGGTAGTCGCCGGTGTCGTAGATCAGCGGGCGGCCGTCCTGGAACGTGAGGTGGAAGTCGTACGGCATTTCCTCGGGACGGATAAAGTTGTGCTCGCGGACCTCGATGACGTCCTTGCCGAGATACTTCGCGATCGCGTCCATCGCCCGTTCCATCGCGAACACGGCCTGCGGTCGGCCGGCGCCGCGGTAGGGCGTGACGATCACGGTGTTCGTGTACAGCGAGTACGCGTCCACCCGGAAAGATTTCGGCTTGTACGGCCCGAGCACCTGCGTCGACGTGTTCAGCATGACGATGATGCCGTACGGCAGGTAGGCGCCGTTGTCGTGCCAGAACGTGAAGTCGAACGCGAGGAGGGTGCCGTCGTCGTCGAATCCGACCGTCACCTCCTGGATCTGGCCGCGCTCGTGCGCGCTCGACACGAAATGCTCGCGCCGGTCCTCGACCCATTTGACCTCGCTCGAGATGCCCGCCGTCCCGAGCCGCCGCGCGGCCCAGGTGACCATGACCTCCTCCGGCCACGGGTGGACAATCTTGACGCCGAAACCACCGCCGACGTCGGGTGCGATGCAGTGGACCTTGTTGTGCGCCATCTTCAGTCGTGCCGCGATCGCCGCGCGGGCCGACGTGGACGTCTGCGTGGACGTCCAGAACGTGAGCGCCTGCTCGTCGGTGTCCCAGCGCGCGTAGACGCCCTTGCCCTCCATCGGCATCGACGCCGACCGCTCGATCTCGAGGTTCAGGGTCAGCCGGTGCGGCGCGTTCGCCAGTTCCGCGTCCACGTCGCCGAATCCGTGCTGCAGGTGCGCCGCGACGTTGTCGGGGACGTCCGCGTGCACCGCGTTGCCCGCCTGCCGCGCCACGTCGATGCCCACGACCGGTGGGAGCATCTCGTACGTGACGTCGATCTTGGCGCACGCGTCCTCGGCGATGTACCGGTTGTCGGCGACCACCATCGCGATCGCCTCACCGACGTGGTTCACCTCGTCCTTGGCGAGCGGATACCCGTTGCGCGGGGCGGTGATCGCCGGATGCGGGATCAGGAGGGGGAGGTTCTCCGCCATCTCCGGGGAGTCGTCCACGAGGTCGTCGTACGTGTAGATCGCGTGCACACCGGGCAGATCGAGTGCGGCATCGATGTCGATCCCCGTGATGCGGGCATGCGCGTGCGGTGACCGGACGAACGCGGCGATGAGCGCGTTGTGCCCCAGATCGTCGAGGTAGCGGCCGTTGCCGGACAGGAGCCGGGCATCCTCCGTGCGGGGAATCGGCTTGCCGAACAACTTCTCCGACGCGGCGGGCGCGTCGGCACCCGTGGTGGGCGCGGGCTCGGTGCGGGGTTTCGTGACGCTCATGCTCGCCCTGCCCTTCCACCGACCGGGTTGGTCGTGCCGCGGACCTTCGGATCGAGTGAGGCCCGCGACGACTCGTCGTCCTCGCCGAGCGGGAACTCGCCCGAACGCTCGCGCTTGATCTCCGCGGCACGCAGCACGGCCGCCCTGATGTTCTGATATCCGGTGCACCGGCACAGGTTGCCCGCGATCGCGTCGGTGGCCTCCTCGCGGGTGGGTGAATCGTTCTCCTCGAGGAACGCGGCGATGGTGGTCACGAAGCCGGGAGTGCAGAATCCGCACTGCAGACCGTGGCAGTCGATGAACGCCTGCTGCACCGGATGCAGGGTGCCGTCGGGTTCGACGAGACCCTCGACGGTGGTGACCTCCCGGCCCTCGAGGCTCGCCGCGAGCACCAGGCACGACCGCACCGGCTTGCCGTCGAGCAGCACGGTGCATGCGCCGCAGACCCCGTGCTCGCAGCCGACGTGTGTCCCCGTCTGGCGTAGATGGTGCCGGATCGCGTCGGACGCGAGCGTGCGCGACGGCAGCACCACCGTCTGCGTCACCGCGTTGAGCGTGAACGTCACCGCGACGTGCTGTTCGCCCGTCTCCTCCTGCAGTTCGGCGAGTTGCTCGTCGATGCTGCCCGTTGCCTTTGCCATGGTCACCTTCCTCCCGCCGACGCGTGCACGGCGGCACCGTCGAGTACTGCATCCTGCGCGGCCGCGAACCCGACCCGGGCGGTCAGCGCCGCCACCAACTGCGACCGGTACCGCGCCGTGGCGTGGATGTCGGGCTCGGTGTCGATCCGCTCCCGCGCGAACTCGGACAGATTCCGCCACAACGGGTCCCGGTCGTCCGTCGCGGACGCACCCCGCAGCACGTCCGTGTAGTCGACGACCTCACCGAGTTCGCCGGCCGACACGTACGTCATCCGGGCCTCCGAAACCGCACCGCGTTCGACCCGCACCTGCGCCGCGACCCCGACGAGTGCGTAGTCGCCGTGCCTGCGGGCGATCTCGTCGATCGCCGTCCCGACACCGGGTTCGGCGGCCGGGACGGTGACGCTCGTGGCGATCTCGTCCGCCTCGAGCGTCGTTTCGAGCGGCCCGGCGAACAGGTCGGTCGAGCGGATCTCCCGGACCCCTCGCACCGAACGCACGGTGACCGAGCCGCCGAGCAGCGCCAGCACGGCCGGCATCTCGGCGGACGGGTCGGCGTGGACGATCGAGCCGACCGTCGTGCCGCGGTTACGGATGGTCGGGTGTGCGACGAGACGCAGTCCGCGGCCGATCAGCGGCTGCACCTGGGCGGCGCCGCGGTCGGCTTCGAGCACCGAATGGGTGGTCAGTGCGTCGAACGTGACACCGAGCTCACGTGACGACGACACCGCGTCCAGCCGGGGGATGGATCCGATGTCGACGAGGTGCGCCGGCGCGGCCAGCCGCATGGACAGCAACGGGATCAGCGACTGCCCACCCGCGAGCACCTTTCCCTCGTGAGCCACGTCCGCGAGGATCTGACAGGCCTCGTCGATCGACCGAGGTCGGTGATAAGTCAGTGGCGACGGTTTCATTCCTCAGATCCTGCCCGTATCGTGCGCTCGACGTTTCGTGAACTAGTGACAAAACTCACGTCCCACCGATGGCAGATCACGTGAGCTGACCGACCCGATCCGGGGCCGTTCCGTCGTCCGCGGTGGGCTTCGGGGTGTGACGGCCTGCCCCCGCGTCGTCGGCGTCCTTCGGGGCGATGACGCGGCACAGGTGGTACATCCCGATCACCACGATGGTGCCGAGCGCGATGCCGCTGAGGGAGAAACTGTCCGTGAACGTCAGCTCCGTGTCACCGATCGCGATGATCAGGCCGGCGGCGATGGGCATCAGGTTGAGCGGGTTGCCGAAGTCGACGCCGTTCTCCTTCCAGATCTTCGCGCCGAGCAGGCCGATGATCCCGTAGAGCACCACCGTGATTCCGCCGAGCACACCGCCGGGGGTCGCGGAGATGACGGCACCGAACTTGGGGGAGAAACCCAGCAGCATCGCGATGACGCCTGCCGCGGCGTACGCGGCCGTCGAATACACCTTCGTCGCGGCCATGACGCCGATGTTCTCGGCGTACGTCGTCGTGGGGGATCCGCCGACGCTGGTCGCGATGGTGGTGGCCAGGCCGTCGCCGATCAGGGCGCGTCCCATCATCGGGTCGAGGTCGGTCTTGGTGATCTCGGCGACGGCCTTGACGTGCCCGGCGTTCTCCGCGATCAGGGCGATCACACCGGGCAGCACGAGGACGATGAACGTGAGACTGAACGACGGCGCGTGGATGCCCACGATGCCGTTCGCCTCGTCGGAGAACGGCGGAAGCCCGATCCACGACGCCGAGGAGACGCCGTCCCAGTTGACGCGGAAGTGCTCGGTGACCCCGCCGGCCACCGGGTCGTACGACGTGATCATGCCGGTCGTCAGGTCCAGCACCCACGACAGCACGTATCCAAAGAGCAGCGTCAGGAAGATCGCGACCCGCCCGAGGAATCCGCGGAGCGCGACGCTCGCCACCACCAGCACGACCATCACCGTCAACGCGACCCACTGGTCCTGCGGCCAGTACGTTCCGGCGACGACCGGGGCCAGGTTGAACCCGATCAGCATGACGACGGCACCGGTGACCACGGGCGGCAGGATCTTGAACACCACCCCGCCGCCGAGGAAGTGGATCAGCACGCCGATCCCGGCGAGCACGAGACCCGACACCAGGATCGCCCCGGTCACCTGCGCCGAGGTGCCGCCCTGGGCGCGGATGGCGGCGATGCCGCCGACGAACGCGGCCGACGTTCCCAGGTAACTGGGAATCCGGCCCTTGACGACCAGCAGGAAGAAGAGGGTGCAGAATCCCGACAACATCACGGCCAGTTGAGGATTGAGACCCATGATGATCGGGAAGACGAACGTGGCCCCGAACATCGAGACCACGTGCTGCCCGCCGAGCCCGATCGTGCGACCCCAGCTGAGCCGTTCGCTCGGGGCGACGACCTCCCCGGGCGCGATGGTCTTGCCATCTCCGTGCAGTGTCCAGATAGGCATAGGGGGACCTTTCAGACAGGTGACGGTGCAGGGGTGCCGGCGGCCAGCTTCGATGATGTGCCGCATGTCACAGTTGCACCTCGATAGGAGGGCAACGTTATTACAGCGTCAGCCACCCGGCGTGAGAAGAATCTGCCAGTGCGTGCCCGGCGAAATTGGCAACTTTAGGAATTGATGCCGCGCATCGCCATGATCTTGAGGGCGAGCGACAGGTCGAGGCGCAATTCGGGGTGATCGGTGAACGACCCGAGCATCTTCTCCAGCTTCACCACCCGGTACCGCAGGGTGTTGTAGTGAAAGTGGAGCTGACGTGCGGTTTCGGCGATGTTGATGTTGGTGGCGAGCAGCACCTCGAGGGTGCGCCGCATGTCCTGCGCCTCGGGTGTGTCGGCCGTCAGTTCGCGGAGGGTCTCCTGCGCGAACGACTCGAGTTCCCGGTCGTCCTCGACGAGGCTCAGCAGTCGGTAGACACCGAGGTCGTCGAAATGCGTCACGGCCCAGGCGCCGGTGATCTGCCGTCCCACCTTCAGCGCGGTCCGGGCCTGGCCGTAGAGGGCCGGGATGCCGTCCACCGAGTCCGTCGGCCGGGACACCCCCACCCCGAAGGGCCGGCGCCCACCCCCGCCGTCGCCGCGCACGTACGCGACGAGTTCGTGGACGAGGTTCATCGTGTCGGTGCCGACCCCCATCAGGATCACCGTCTCCGTCGCCAGCGCGGTGACCGCGGCACCCGTGTCACGGCCCGCGACGGCACTCGTGAATGCCCGCGCCTGTCGCTCGACGAGCGGCATCCGGGTGGGCATCGACGGCTCGTCCTCACCGACCGGATCGGGTTCGATCACCACGACGACCACGGGACGGTCCAGGTCCCAGCCGAACGTCTTGGCGTGCGCGACGACGTGCTCGTGTTCGCCACCGCGGCCGAGCAGCAGGTCCCGCACGAAGTTCGCGCGGTGCTTCTCCTCCACCGAGGACACGACCAGTTCGCGGGCCACCACCAGGGCGCACACCGCCGCCGCCTGCTCGACGAGATACAGGTCTTCGCTGCGCAGCGGGCGTCCGGTGCTGAAGTGCACCAGCCGCCCGTGATCGATGCCGTTGGCCGAAATCGCTGAGACGGCGATGAACTCGTCGCCCAGCCGGTGCAGGCCGAGCCCGCCCTCCGTCGAATCGGTGCGGACCCGCCCGGTGGAGTCGAGCGCCGCACTCGACGCCAGCCGGTTCAGCTCGGACTCGTCCCCGGCCCGGCACAACTGACGTCCGTCGGGTGTCGTGATCAGCACGGCCCCGCCCAGTTCACCGTGGACGGCGTCGGCGAGTTCGGCGAACCCTCCGCCGGCCATCACGGCGTCGACGAGCACTCTCCGCAGCCGGTCCGCCTCGAACACGGCGTCGACCTGCCGGGCCGACAACTCCGCGAGCGCAGCCGCCAGCGGGTGTGTCTGCGAGTACAGGTCCGCGACCACGACGACGGGAAGCCCGAGTTCGTCGGCCGCATCGGACATCTCGGCCGGCAGCGTCGCGGTGGGGTCGTCGAGCCGGACGGCGAGCCCGGAGACGCCCCGCCTGTCGAGTCGGGCGAGAAACGCGTCGATCGGCTCGACCAGCCGGCCGAGAACCGCGGACGTGGTGAGCAGCAACTGCCCGGTGCGGAGCCACGGTCCGATGTCCGGCACCGCCATCACGGCGACGTTCGACACCTCACGCGAGGTGCCGGTCTCGCCGGCGACCAGGGTCGGGGAGACGAGGAGATCGGACACCAGCACGTCGGCGAACGGTTGCGGCGCAACGTCCCGAGCAGGCCCGTCGCCGGTGTCGGCGGCTGCGCGGAACCCGGGAGCGGAACTACCGACATCCCTCGCCGTCACTGCAACACCCTGCTCACCTGATCCGATACTCGCCCCGAATGGCGCGAAAGTGTGACCTTAAGTCGAAACCGAATACCCGTCAAACGACGGTCACGCGGCGCACTCGGATGCGTACGAAACCTATGTACACGAAGGGCAACTCGTGGATCGGCATCTGGCGTGCGCCTACCGCACAGCCGGGCAGGTCGCGTGCTTTCAACCCGGACCGGATCACAACCGTCGTCGCACCGACCAGGGCAGACGTCGCGGTGAGCGGCCGGAGCCTGCGAGTAGGCTGGCGCGGTCGAGAAGGAGAGATCTTGTGCCCATGAATGAGCCGTATGCAGTCGTCGGAGCAACGGGTGGTCAAGGAGGCGCCGTCGTCGACGCGCTCCTCGAACGAGGACGTGAGGTACGAGCGCTGGTCCGTCGAAGCTCTTCGCGCTCAGACGCGTTGCGCCTGCGAGGCGTCGACATTGCCGTGGCTGATATCACCGATCGGGCGGCGATCGCGTCAGCCGTCGAGGGGTGCGCGGGCGTGTTCGCCATGACAACGCCTTTCGAGGACGGCCCGGAGGCGGAAATCGCTCAGGGTGCCGCGCTTGTCGGCGCGTTCAGTGATTCCGGTGTTCCCCACGTGGTGTTTTCTTCGGTGGCCGACGCGGACAAGAGCACCGGGGTCCCACATTTCGACACGAAGGCTGCTACCGAGTCGTTGCTGCGAGACTCCTCGGTCTCGTACACGATCGTCGGGCCGACCTACTTCTATGACAACCTGCTCGGTGGCCTCGACAGCATCCGCCGAGGCCGGCTCGATCTGCCTCTGCCGGTCGACACCCCGCTGCAGCAGTTGTCGCGCCGGGACCTCGGTCGGTTCGTCGCCCTCGTGTTCGACGATCCGGACCGGTTTTCCCGGACACGAATCGACCTGGCGTCGGACGATCCGACGCCACGTCGGATGGCCGAGGTGCTCAGCGAGGTACTGGGCACGCCGGTTCATGCCCATGCGTCCGACGCGGACGCCATCGCATCGCCGGACATGCGCGCGATGTTCCGCTTCCTTACCGACACCGGGTACGACGCGAACATCGGCGAACTGCGCCGGCTCTACCCCGAGGTGGGGTGGCAGAGCTTCGCCGATTGGGCAGCCGAGTTGGCGTGACCGCGTGATCTCCGCAGATTAGTGGCGTTTGCCGGTCGGGGTTGTCCGGGTGCCCGGTGGTGGGGTGTCGGCGCGGGCGAGTTCGGCTACGCGGTCGGCCAGCTCACCGGTCAGTGTCGTGTCGGGTTCGGTGCTCGCGGCGTCCGCAAGCCGGGTTATGACGGTGGTGGTCGCCGGGTCGGCGGTGTCGGCTACGTCGTCGAGGTTCTCGGCGAGCGAATCGGTGTCGAGTTGATGGGCCGCCTTCTCGTTCAGCTCGGCGTTCCCTACGGCCGCGGACCGAGAGGCGGTCTCGACCTCGGCGGCAGCGATATCCGAGGCGCCGGGATCGTCATCGGTGTCGGGGGCGGTGCCGGCGACCAGGGTGATGCGGGGTGGGGCGTCGGCGCCACGATGGGCACGGTCCTGGTGACCCAGAACGCTACCGACGGCGCAATCGAGCAGGCCGAGGCCGCCCCGGTACAGCCGTCGGGCCGGTGCTGCGGGTGCCAGGTGTGCGATGACCTGTTCGTCGATCAGGTGAAGGGGGTAGCGCACGATCGTGTACTGCGCGCGCAGTATGGCCAGGGGAAGTGCGGTGATGATGTTCATGAGGCCTCTATATCGGGTGAAAGGAAGGACTGGGTGCCGCCGCAGGGGTTCCATACCGGCGCGGGAGACGCCCCTTCCACCGCCTTGACGTCCCGCGTCGTCGCTCCACGTCCGGTTACCCGAAACTGCGTCCGATTACCCACGCCGTGATGCGACTGGTGGCCCGCCGGCTACGCACTCCTGGACTTCGACATCACGGTGAATCGGACCGCTCAGCTGCTGGAGCTCGAGCCCGGTGGTGCCCCGGGTCGTCTTCATCATCTCGGCGAGGATCGACACCGCGGTCTCCTCGGGAGTGCGCGCGCCCAGGTCGAGGCCGATCGGGGAGTGCAGCCGAGCCAGCTCCGCCGCGGTCGTCCCCTGTTCCCGCAGCAGCGCGACCCGGCGCTCGTGCGTGGCCCGGCTGCCCATCGCGCCGATGTACGCGGCGTCCGATCGCAGGGCCAGCTCCAGCAGTGGGATGTCGAATTTCTCGTCGTGGGTGAGCACCGCGAGGACCGTCCGGTGGTCGACCGGCGCGGTCTCGAGGAACCCGTGCGGCCACATCACGACGACGTCGTCGGCGTCCGGGAACCGGGCGCGCGTCGCGAACACGGCGCGGGCGTCGATCACCGTGACGTGGTAGCCGGCGAACGCGCCCAGCGTGCACATGGCCGCCGCGAAGTCGATGGCCCCGAAGATGTACATCCGCGGCGGGGGCGCGAAGATCTCGACCATGCACACCGTCTCGGACCGCAGCTGATACACCCGCGACTCACCGGCGTCGAGGCGACGGCGGACATTATCGACATCGGTCTCGGGCAGGTCGAGGTCGCCCGCGGCCCCGTCCCCGGTGATCACGCAGCGCCGGGTCCGTGCTCCGTCGCCGGTCTCCGTCACGACGGCGATCGGCTCACCGCCGCGGATCCTGCGCGCCACGTCCGCGAAGTCCGGGAAGTCGTTGTGCCCGATACGCTGAACGAACACCTCGATGGTGCCGCCGCACGTCAGACCGACACCGATCGCGTCGTCGTCCGCCACGCAGAACACCTCGGTCCGGCTGCGCCCGTCGGCCAGCACGTCCCGCGCCGTCTCGTACAGCGCGCTCTCGACACACCCACCGGACACACTTCCGAGCACCTCACCGGATTCCGACACGGCCATCGCCGCGCCCGGTGCCCGCGGAGACGACTTCCAGGTGCGCACCACCGTGGCGAGGACGAAGTTCTCGCCACGATCGAACCACGCTTGCAGGCCCGTCAGGATGTCGCGCATCGTCTCGTACTCCTCGGGTGCTTCGTCGGGACCCTCACGCTAACCGGCGGCGACCGGCCGTCGCGGCACACAATGCGCCGAAATCCCCAGCGGCCGCTTGTGCATTCTCGCCATCGCTATCGATCGGCGGGTCCGCAATTCTCGGACGGTCCCCCTTCCTTCACAGAGAACCGAGGATCCACCATGAACCAGTTGCTCAGCGGGATCCGGGTCCTCGACCTCACGCGGGCCCTCGCCGGTCCGCTGTGCACGGCACTGCTGTCCGATTTCGGCGCCGACATCATCAAGGTCGAGACCCGTTCCGGTGGCGACAGTTCCCGGCAGTGGCCGCCGTTCGACGGCAGCGACAGCCTGTACTTCGCCTCCGTCAACCGCGGCAAACGGTCCGTCGCGCTCGACATGCGCAGCGAGCAGGGTCGGAAACTGCTGCGCCGCATGGCCGTCGACGTGGACGTCATCGTCGAGAACTTCCGACCCGGCGTCCTCGCGGACATGGGACTCGATCAGGAGTCGCTCGCCGAGGACAATCCCGGAGTGATCGTCATGAGTGTCAGTGGTTTCGGCCCGACCGGACCCGAGCAGTTCTCCCCGGGACTCGATCAGGTGGCGCAGGGCATGTCGGGTCTGATGTCGGTGACCGGCGCGGGCGCCCACACGCCGATGCGCGTCGGCATCCCGATCATCGATACGGTTTCCGGTATCTATGCGGCGCTGGGCATCACGGCGGCACTCGTGTCGCGGGGCCGTGACGGCGCCGGCCATCACGTGCAGACGTCGCTGCTCGAATCGGCCCTGTCGATCATGTCGTTCCAGGCGCAGAACTATCTGAGCACCGGACGCGTCGCGGAGCCGAACGGCAACACGCACCCGACGATCACGCCGTACGGCACGTTCGACACGGCCGATTTCCCCATCATCATCGCGACCGGCTCGGATCGGCACTGGGAGTCGCTGTGCCAGGTTCTCGGGGATCCCGAACTCGCCGACCGGCCCGAATACCGCACCGGCCAGTCACGACTCGCGCACCGCGATCGGCTCACCAAGGAACTCCTCGAACTGCTGTCCGTGCGGCCGGCCGCCGAATGGGTGACGGCGATTCGCGCGGCGGGCATCCCGTGCGGTCCCGTCCACACGATCGATCAGGCCTTCGCCGACCCGCAGGTGCAGGCGCTGAAGATGGTGCAGCCGGTGGCCACACCGAACGGCGGTGAAGTGCCGCTGGTCCGTGGTCCGTTCTGGGTGGACGACGAGACGCTGCCCATCCGGAATGCGCCGCCGATGGTGCTGGGACAGGACACGGCCGAGGTGCTCGGTGATTTCGGGCTGAGCGACGAAGACATCGAGGGCCTGCGGCGAGACCGGGTGATCTGACACCCGCGTCGGCCGTGGTCGCCTCACAACCGGGCGGCCACGGCCAACGCCACGTGCTCGCACCACGGGCGCGCGACGACCTGCACACCGATCGGCAACCCGGACCGGGTGCTTCCCACCGGAACGACGACGGACGGCAGACCCGTCACGCTGATCGCGCGGCAACTCGCCAGGGCCTGAGCCCACGTGAGCGACTGCCCACCGACGTCGAACAGTTCCTCGCCGAGCGGTGGCGCCGGGATCGAGGCGACGGGAAGGACGAGCACGTCGCCCATCTCGCCGAGCAATCGGTGGACGAGTTCCGCTCGCTGCGCCCACAGTCGCTCGACCAGGCGCCGGTCCACGTCCCGTGCGTCGGCGAGCATCGTGGTGATGTTCGTTCCGAAGTCGATGCCGAGTTCTTCTATGTCGGTGTGGGTTTCGACCGAACGCAAAGTACCGAACAGCTCGTTCCCCTCCGACAGCGCCGCCCCCCGGTACGGTCGGGCACCGAGCCGTCCGGCGGCACCGGCCACGGCCGCGACAATCTCCGTGTCCACCGGGACGGTCCCGTCGCCGGGCGCCCACGTGATGTCGAGACGCGGAAGGTCCACCGAAGCCGGGTCCGTCCAGCGGTACTGCCGGGACGAGAGCGCCCGCAGCACGAGCGCCGCGTCGTCCAGTGTCCGCGCCATCGGGCCGATCGTCTGCAGCGTGCCGTGCATGGTCGCCGGATTGGTCAGCAGGTGCTCGCCCGAGGGGACGCCGGGATACTGTCCGTCGGGGTCCACCCGGCCGATCGTCGGGCGCACGGACCGCAGACCCGTGCAGTGGGCGGGCCAGCGGACCGAGCCGCCGAAGTCGGTGCCGAGACCGACAACACTCATCCCGGACGCGATCGCCGCCGCCTCGCCGCCGCTCGAACCGCCAGGGGAGCGGGAGACACCGCCGGGCCGCAGCGGGTTCACGGTGTACCCGAACAAGTCGTTGTGCGTCAGACCGCTGGCCCCGAACTCCGGGGTGTTCGTCTTCCCGACGAGAATCGCGCCGGCCGCCCTCATCGCGGCCACCGCGGGCGCGTCGACAGAAGGCACGTTGTGCTCGAGCGCGCGCGACCCCGCCGTCGTCCGGACACCCGCCGTCGCGATCAGGTCCTTCACGGTGAACGGGACCCCGGCCAGCGGACCGACGTCCTCCCCTCGGCCGATCCGGATGTCGAGGTCGTCGGCGGCCCGGATCGCCTGATCCTCCGCGACGGTGACGACGGCGTTCAGCTCCGGGTTGCGGGCCTTGATGTGCGCCAGGTGGTCGTCGAGCACCTGGCTCGCGGACACCTCCCGGTTCGTCACCGCGCGGGCGATCGTCTGCGCGTCCGAGCCGACCCAACTGCCGTCGTTACCCCACACATGTCCTCCTCGGCTCGTGCTCAGGGGTCGACGCTAGACATCGCCGGACCCGCCGCACACGGCCAGTGTGCACAGGAATCCGTGGCCCGAGCTGTGAAGAGTTGATACTTCGCCGCGCTACGGGCTCTGGGAGGATCAGGTGATGCTTCCGCCCTGGGTCCGCCTCGCCGCCGCGCTGTTCGCGGTCAGCTGGGGTGCCAACCAGTTCGCCCCGATGCAGCTCGTCTACCGCGAACATCTCGGTCTCGGCAACGGCTCGTTCACCGCGATGCTCGCGTCGTACGTCGTCGGGCTGGTGCCCGCTCTGCTGTACTTCGGGCGCGTGTCCGACCGGTTCGGGCGGCGCGCGGTGATCCGCCCGATGATCCCCGTCGGCATCGTCTCCTCCCTCGTCCTCATCGCGGGCGCCGCCGTCCCCGACCTGCTCTACCTGGGCCGGGTGCTGGCCGGACTCGCGTCCGGCATGGCGTTCGGCGCCGGCACCGCCTGGATGAAGGAACTCGGCTCCACCGCCCCGGCCGGGGCGGGTGCACGCCGCGCCGCCGTGTCGTTGTCCGCGGGATTCGGCTGCGGAGCCCTGTTCGCCGGCGTGATCGCGCAGTGGCTCCCCGCCCCCGAACTGCTCCCGTACCTGGTGCACATCGCGCTGATGCTCGGAGCCCTGGCGCTGGTGTGGGCGGTGCCCGACGTTCGGGTCCGGGCGACCGACCTCACCGCCACACCCCTGTCGGCGCTGGCGACACCCCAGTTCCGATGGGGCATCGCACCCTGGGCACCGTGGGTGTTCGGTGTGGCGACCGTGTCGTTCGCGACCCTTCCGCCGCTCGTCTCCGAGTCGCTGCGGTCCACGTCGGTGGCCTTCACCGGGCTCGTCGCGGCGCTGACCCTGATCACCGGTGCGGTGATCCAGCCGTGGGCCAAACGGTGGTCGCAGCAGGACGACGCCGCCGCCGGAATCCGGGTCGGCATCACCCTCGGGGTGCTGGGCTTCGGCGCCGCGACCGTGGTCGCGTACACGGACGGGGCGCCGGCCGTCGCCGCGATCGTCGCCGCGGCCTTCCTCCTCGGATCCTGCTACGGCATCCTGCTCGGTTCCGGTCTCGCGTCCGTCGAAAGACTGGCACCGGCAGACGAACTCGCGCAGACCGTGGCGGTGTTCTACTGCCTGATCTACGTCGGCTTCGCCGTCCCGTTGGTCATCTCACTCCTCGCCCCGCACCTCGGTTACGCCACCTGCTTCGTGGGGGCGGCACTGCTGATGCTGCTGTCCGTGGCGGTGGGCCGGAAGGTGAAGGACCGGCACCTCACCCACACGTGAGTGGCGAAACGTGCCCGAGCACGCTTCGCCACTCACCTGGGGAGGGTCCTATCGTTCGGTCGCGCCGCACTCGCCGCATGCGGGCACCAGCGCCTCACTGCGCGGCCGTGGCGTACCGGCCCGCGACCGCACCGGGAGCAGCGGCGGCCACGGCCAGTGCTGGCCGAGGCGGCCCCGCGCGCGCAGGAAGCCGAGGCCGAGCACGAGCCCGAAGATCAGGTGCCCGACCAGCGACAACGTGATCGTCGTCGGCGTGAGCGGGAACATGTCGTGCTGTCCGTGCGGCGACAGGGCGACCGTTCCGATGAGCCCGGCCCACACCGGGAACACCGCGAAGGTGACGAACGCGAGGAGGACGACGCGGCGTGACCGATGTTGGAGGCCGAGCGCGAGGGCGATGAGGAAGAAGGCGATTCCGATGCCGCCGCCGTCGCCGAGGTACCGCCACAGGTAGCCGACGATCGCGCCGGTCCGGGTGTCGGTTCCCGAGTGCAGCCACGTACCCATTTTCGGAATGAAGTCGCCCCACAACCCGAGCAGATACACGGTGTCGAGGCGGAAGACGTCGTAGGCCAGACACGCGAACATCCCCCAGCCGAGGCCGTGGCCGACGATGCGGTCGATCGGGTGCGGAGCGAACACGCACAACACGGCGAGGGTGGCGGCGAGCGGAATGATCACCAGCGCACCGGTGGCATTCATCGGCACGACACCGAACACCTGCGCCGAGATCGCGAGCAGCGGTAGTGAGGCGAGCAGCAGGTACAGGCCCATCCGGGCGAAGGCCCAGTGGTGACGGACCTCTTTGTGGACGGATTCGACGGCGGGCAGGGCCGCGCCCGGCGGATCGTGTTCGTGGACGTCAGGGACGGTGGCACCGAGGATGCGGGGCATGGGGGGGTTCCTTTCGGTCGTGGGGTTTCTCTCCGAGTAGTCGGTTTTCGAGATCCCCAGCGTCCGTCGAGTGCCCGGCCTTCGAATAGTCCCCCGAGGGGTGGTGATAGCCACCCCTGTACGTACGCCCCGTCAGTACGCTCGCCCGAAGATCACCCGCTTGCCATACGCCGACGCCGCGCCACATCGCACGCACCCACCTGCCTCCGGTTCGCCGCCGAGCGGAACACATCGCGGGGTGGCAGCAGTGAGGGACTTGATCTCCTCCTCGCACGCGGCAATCCCGCAGTGCAGGGCCAGTGCCCACCCGGTCGACACCGCGTCCGCGAAATCCTCCCAGTTGTCGACGGTTCGGGTGTGGTCGTCGCGGAACGCGGTGGCCCGAGCGAGCAGGAAGGCCTGAAAGTCGTCCAGGACCCCCGGCATGGTCTCGGGCAGGGAGTCGATCGGCACGGCCTGCTTGCCGTCGTCGCCGAGCCGTTTCACCATCATCACGGTGCGGGCCTCCAGATCTCGCGGGCCGAGCTCGAGCCGGACCGGGACGCCGCGCATCTCCCACTCGTTGTACTTGAAACCCGGGGTGAGGTGGGGACGGGCATCGACATGGGTCCGCACCCCTACCGACCGCAGGCGGCGGGCCAGCTCGTCGGCCGCTTCCTCGACCGCGACGTTGCCGCCGCGGGTGATCGGCACGATCACCACCTGGTGGGGCGCCAACCGCGGCGGGAACACCAGGCCCTTGTCGTCGCCGTGAGTCATGACGATGCCACCAATCATCCGGGTGCTCATTCCCCAGGACGTGGTGTGACACAGCTTCTCTCGGCCCTCCTCGCTGGTGAACCGGATGTCGAACGCCGACGCGAACTTGGTGCCCATGTAATGCGAGGTGCCGGACTGCAGTGCACGGCCGTCACGCATCATGCCCTCGATCGTGTAGGTCGCCACCGCACCGGCGAACCGTTCGCCGGGTGTCTTCTCACCCGGAACGACCGGGATCGCGGCCAACTCACGCGCCACCTCATGATAGATGTCCAGGGCCAGCATCGTCTCGCGGCGGGCGGCAGCCTCGTCGACGTGCGCGGTATGACCCTCCTGCCACAGAAACTCTGTCGTGCGCAGGAACATTCGCGGCCGCAACTCCCACCGCACCACATTCGCCCATTGATTCAACAGCAGCGGCAGGTCGCGGTGCGAGCTGATCCACTTGGCCATCATCTCGCCGATCACCGTCTCCGACGTCGGCCGCACCACCAACGGCTCCTCGAGAACTTTCCCGCCGGCACGAGTGACCACCGCCAGTTCCGGGGAGAACCCTTCGACGTGTTCGGCCTCCCGGCCCAGGTAGCTTTCCGGAATCAGCAACGGGAAGTATGCATTCTCGTGACCGGTGTCCTTGATGCGACGGTCCAGCTCGGACTGCAACAGCTCCCACAGCCGGTACCCGTACGGCCTAATCACCATGGTGCCCTTGGCCGGACCTCGATCCACGAGACCCGCCTTGAACACCACCTCGTTGTACCAGGCAGCGAAGTCCTCACTCTGGGCTGTCACACCACGCTCATCCCGTGCCATGCCCAGACAGACTACTCGGGAGGTGCGCGCCACGGTCGGTCCTGGCGCACCCGGCTGCCGGTCGTCGGGGCTGCGGCGACAAGATTGATCGACTACATCTCGACGTGCCGAGAACCTGCGCGGGGTCGTACCCCACAGTCTCGTCGAGTCCGCAGCGTGCCTCCACAACCGACCACGGTGGGCCGAATGCTCACCTCCCGTGAACTTCCCGGTTTCCAGATCATTTCTGGCCGGCAGCGGCCGGAGCTTCCCCTCCGTCGGTATCAACCAGAGAGGTGTAGGCCACGATGTTGGACAGGTAGCTGCGGGCGTCCGCGTCGTACTCTCCCCCACAGGTGACCAGTTGCAGCGTTTCATCACCGTGCGAGCCGTACACCTCCTCGGCCGGGAACTCCGTCTTCGGGTACGTCTCCACCTTGGTGACCGCGAAATGAGCGATGGTGCCGTCGGCCAAGCTCACCTCGATCGAGTCTCCCGCCTCGAGGTCTTTCAATCGGTAGAACACCGCCGGACCCTCATAGGAATCGACGTGCCCCAGGATCACTGCCGAACCCAGCTGGCCCGGAGCCGGCCCGAACTTGTACCACCCCGGCTTGTCGAAATCGGTGGGCACCTCGACTGTTTCGTCGGGATTGAGTCCAAGAGTGATGAGTGTTTCGTCCACCCCCAGCGCGGGGATCCGCAGCGCGACCGGTGCCGGGCCGGACGCCCCGTCGGAGGGTGCCGGCACGGTGTCGGTCACGGATGGCTGTCCGAGCTGGGGATCTCCCGACTCCTGATAGCTTCGCAGGGCGAGGACAGCCGTCGCGATGAGTATCAGGACCGCTGCCACCACCCACCAGCGTTTCACCCTGCCCATCGCCCCCTCGGGCCCTGGCCACTCGGGGCCCGGGACGGGCTCTGGGTATTCGGGGCTCGGGTCGCTCATCGCTGCCTCCTGCGCAGTCGGGCTCCCTGGCCTGCCGCTATGCCCGATCCGGCCAGGGCCAGACCTGCGAGGGAGCGGAGAACGTTGTCATCGGAGTGGGGAGTGGTGCCGCCGGCCCCCGTTTCCGGATGCCCCTTGGGGATGATGTACCCGTTGCCACCAGGGCCGCCCTTGCCTCCGCCGCCGGGTCCGCCTTGTTCGCCGGGTCCGCCTTGCTCACCCGGGCCACCTTGCTCACCCGGGCCACCTTGCTCACCCGGGCCACCTTGTTCGCCGGGTCCGCCCTGTTCACCGGGTCCGCCCTGTTCACCAGGTCCGCCAGGACCGCCGGGGGGAGCCGGAGGAGCCGGAGGAGCGGGGGGAGCGGGGGGAGCCGGGGGAGCCGGAGGAGCCGGAGGGCCAGGGGGTGCCGGCGGGCCCGGAGGAGCGGGAGGGCCGGGAATTCCGGGGACACCGGGGACACCGGGGATGCCGGGAATGCCTCCGCCGGGGGGGATCGGAATGGGGATGGGGATCGGAATGGGAATCGGAATGATGGGACCGTTGGTGACGGTCGTAGTGGTGGTGGTCGGCGGTGCCGTCGTCGTGGTTGTCGTGGTCGGCGGTGCCGTTGTCGTGGTTGTCGTGGTCGGCGGCGGTGTCGTCGTGGACGTCGGCGGCGGCGTGACGCAGTTGGGCCGGGAGATGGTGTTGTTGTCCAGAGTGACCGCACCATTGCGTGCCAGTACGCGGCCGTTCACGGTGGTGCCGGTCTGCACCGAGATCGAGGTCAACGCCATGATGGTTCCGACGAACGTGGTGTTGGTCCCCAGGGTCGCTGAACTACCCACCTGCCAGAACACGTTGCACGGGGAGGCCCCGTTGATGAGAGCGACCGTGCTGCCCGACGCGGTGATCAACGTGGATCCGGCCTGAAAAATGAACACCGAGTTGGGATCACCCTGCGCATCGAGGGTGACGGTGCCGGTCAGACCCATCGGGCCGGCCGTGTTGTAGGTGCCATCGACCAGGGTTAGGCCACCGAGATCGGGGGGCGCCGCCGCGGTGGCCGGCCGGCCGGCCGCATCGTTGTATGCCGTCGTCAGATCGGATTGAGCCTGCAGCGCAACGGCATCGGCAACGTGTTGCGTGCCGTTGATCACCGTTCCCGGCGGAAAGCCGGTGACCGCGCTGCCCGGACTGACACCCAGGTCCCCGGAGATGATCGACGGGCCGGTGTTGGTGACCGTTTGGCCCGCCAATACCGCGAAGGAGTTGGCTGTCCCCAGTCCGACCGGAGGATGAGCCGCTGACGCGACTCCACCGAAGACGATCACAGCCGTGGCGGTCGCCATGGCCGCCCCCGCCACAAACCAGCGACGCCGAGAACGCGCCTGGATCGAAGTGTGCACCGATGTCACGAATTTCCCCTCACCGTGGAGCGGTTGATGGCAGGAATCATTCGCAAACCACCCGGTATGTGTCAACGACCGGCGCGGTGTGTCGGTTATCAATTAATTTACGCCCGAATGGCGAATCCGCGCTTCGCGGGAATTCGTCGATTTGGAAACTGTCGACCGAAGAGGCGTGACCGCCGCCGTCACGGGAAAAGTATTGCTCTTCACAAGAACGAGAAGCACGCGCCTGAGCAGGAGAACCCCGGATCATACCTGGCAGTGCACGTTTCGCTTTTCGGTTGGACGTACAGCAAGGTTCGCTTCTTTTGTTGGTTGGACGTACAGCAAGGTTCGCTAATTTATATGGGTTGGACGTTCGATAAGTTAGATTGAAATATTGTTACCAAGCTACATTGCATGCCATTTCATACCGGCGGTACGGTACCCGGCGTAAAACAATTACAGGAACAGTAAGTCATCCATCTTTTCGGACCGATGTCACCATTCCCGCATTTTTTAATTTTCTGGGTAGCAAGTTACATTGCGATCACGCGTGCTATCTTTCAATGTGTCAGCTTCAAGTTCCGTCCGCTCCGGTCGTAAATGTGGGCAGACAGAATTTTCCGATACTTCGCGTAACACTCAACATGTGCCTGCAACGTCAGCCCTCCCGGACTGAACACACGAGGGTGCGGCACCGAGGCCGCCGATCTCGTCGAACAGCTACCTCATCGGTACGTCAAGGAGATGAAGATGGGCAACGAGCACTCCGCGGGAGCATCCGACACCGTTCTGCAGATCGCGGCGCCGGATTGTGATTCGGATCCGCTCTTCCCGAGGACTACAGCCGAGGCCGCTCCGGTCACCGTCGGTGCGACGAAACTCCCGCAGTTCTCCGCGCGCGTGGACCCGGAGTTGCTGCGGCAGGTGAAGATCGAAGTAGCCACCCGCGGGACGACTTTGCAGGCGGCGACGGCCGAAGCATTCAGGCTGTGGCTCTCGTCGAAGTAGCCCCGACCGGGACGTCCGATCTCGCCTCCGGCCCCGAGCCGCACAGATTCATCGGTACGGATCGTCTCGACGCCGGCAGGCAATCTCGAGTATTTCCGAGCCTCGGCGATCGTGCACTGTTGCTCGGCGGCACCGCCAATGGGGCACGGGGACGGACGCCCCGACACGATGGTCGCTGGAGCCGCAGCTGACCCTGCGGTCCGACTGGGCACACCGTGACGTGGGTCACGGTGGCGGTTCGATTCGTCTCCTCGAGAGGATCGAACGAATACGATCCGGGAATGCAAAGGCTTCCCGCTGATGTTCGCCGTGGACAGCTCATCGAGGCGGCGCTCGCGGTCACCGCGCAACAGGGTGTGGCTGCGCTGACCATCCGTAATGTGGCCGAGGCCGCCGGGGTGTCGCTCGGGGTCGTGCACTACCACTTCGAGCACAAGGAAGAGCTTCTCACCGAGATGGGGCAGTGCCTTATCCTCGAGATCAGTGAGGCGATGCGCCTGGCCTTCAGTCAGCTGGTCGGTCCTCTGGAACTGCGCGGTATTGCGGGTCTTCGGGAACTCCTGGGGGCCGGAATTCGCGGCCTGTGGCCGATCATCGAAGCCAGTCCCGACCATCAGTTGCTGACCTACGAGATCACCGCGCAAGCCCTGCGCCAACGCGGGGCCGGCAATGACTCCGCCGGAGCAATCGCGGCCCACCAGTACCGCACCATGGACACACAGGCCGTCGCGTTCCTCGACCTGTGTGCACAGCGGGCAGGCGTCACCTGGAGCACTCCGGTCGACCAGATCGCGCGTTTCGCCCTGGCTGCGCTCGACGGGCTGGTGCTGCGCTGGCTCGGCGACCGTGACAGCGACGCCACCCTCACCGCACTCGACGACCTGGTCCAGATCATCGCCACGAAGGCCCGCCAGGATTGCTCACCTGATCACCATCTCGAAACAGCAAGCGACCCCTCATCACCGGACGGCAACCGCTGAGAGTCGAATTCGGATACGCCGCTCGGTCGGTGAGGGCCACACAGTTCGCGAGGGTTCACCGCCGCCTCGACGAAGCAAGGAATCGGTCCGTGCGTTCCTGAAACGCTCGCCGTGCCAGGATCCGTAGGTGATCGCTACCCGGCACAAAGCGACGACACGTGCCGACGCAGCGGATGCCACGTCGGCACGTGTCGAAGCCCTCTTCAGAGCGTCTCGAGCTCTGCTTCCCGGTCGGCAACACGGGTGCCGGAGGTGTGCCGGTGCGCGAGGTACAGGGCCAGGCCGGTGAATACCAGTCCGCCGACCATGTTGCCGAACACGGTAGGGATTTCGTTCCAGATCAGGTAGTCGAGGAGCGTGAAGTCGCCACCGAGCAGCAGGCCTGAGGGGAACAGGAACATGTTGACGACAGAATGTTCGAATGCCATCGCGAAGAACAGCATGACGGGCATCCACATCGCGATCACTTTGCCGGGGACGTCGGTGGCGATCATCGCCCCGGCAACCCCGGTGGAGACCATCCAGTTGCACAGCACGCCGCGGACGAAGAGCGTCAACATGCCCGAGGCACCGTACTCGGCGTAACCGAGTGTGCGCGACTCGCCGAGATGTCCGATGGCCTCGCCGATCTGGTTGGGGTCGGCCGCAAATCCGTAGGTGAAGACGATCGCCATCATCACAGCGACGGTGAATGCGCCGAGGAAGTTGCCGAGGAACACCAGACCCCAGTTCCGGAGAACCCCGAACCCGGTCACTCCCGGTCGCTTGTCGAACCAGGCCATCGGGGCGAGCACGAATACACCGGTGAGAAGGTCGTAGCCGAGCAGATACAGAATGCAGAACCCGACCGGAAAGAGGAACGCACCAATGAGCGGTTGACCTGTCTGCACGCCGACCGTGACCGCGAACACCGCGCCGAGTGCGAGTATCGCACCGCCCATGTAGGCGCGAATCACGGTGTCGCGTGTGGACATCAACACCTTGGACGCACCGGCGTCGATCATCGTCGTGACCAAGTCGGGTGGCTTGACATAGGACAACGTGGCTCTCCTTGCGGGGCAGTGCCGAACCGGATGATTCGGCCTTCGAGCGACCGTAGGAAGCACGCGTTACCGCTCTGAACCCGACGATTGTCCGGGCAGTAACGTTCCGCTCACGGGGACCGGGCGGCATGTGTGATGAACCAGTCTCGAAGGTGCACTGCCGGTGGCCGTGCATCACGCCGACGCAGCGTGCCGTAGGTGTGCATGAAAGTAGTTGCAGCCGTGCTCCCACACCGACTCGAGAGCGTCGCGGAGTGCGATCTTGGCGGGTTCGTCACCGAGGACATAGGTGCGACCGAAGTCCGCTTCCCAAGCCTCGAAGATCGGTCCGAAGTCGAGGAAGGTGATGTCCTCGGCAGCGATGGGGAGGTCCAGTGGCCTGGTGCAGACTGACTGAGATCAAGCTCGCCGGCCCGGCGAGCGGGAGAAGGAGGCTAGATGACCGAGGTGGTCGGGGCGGCACTGCTCGTTGCCGGACTCCTCATCGACGGGCCGCCTACCCGAGTAGTGGTGGCAGGATCTGCGGCGGTCGCGGTGCTCGTGGTGCAACTGGTCGGTGTTCGCCCCCGGTTGACACGTCGATCCGACCGCGTCCTCGCCGGTGAGGACGTCCCCCGTTCTCACGCGCACTACGTCTATATCGGTCTGGAAGTCGTCAAGGTCATTGCGTTGCTGGTGACCGGGATTCTGTTGCTGGGCGTCTGAGACGGCGACCTGTGGCGGAGCCCTCCCGATACCTCCGCGACTCTGCTCGACCGGGGCTGGTCGCGTGCCGCACGTGCTGAGCTTGCGCGTCCTGGGCTCACGCCACGAACACGTGGTGATCCTTGGATGCCCGGCGGTGGTGAGCCCGCGAACACGAGCTGACTGCGAAGCCCTGTAGGCCACGTGAACCCAGGTCGTCACCGACCGAGCCTGAGTCCGTCATCTGTTCCGTTGCTGCGCCCAACCGCATTGTGTGTTCGTTTTTTTCGTTTTATGGTGAGGTATGGGCGCTGGGTCGAACCACACGGTATTGCCGCCTGCCACCGACGATCGGGATCTTCTCGCAGCACTGAAGGCCGTTCTTGCTGGTTCTGACGAGGTGTCGATCTCGTCCCCGGGCGGGTCGGTGCCGTTGCCGGACAGTGTTCGGGGGTTGCTCGTCGACGCGGTTGCTGCTTTGGATCGGGGTCAGGCGGTGACGGTGGAACCTCATCGCACGGTGTTGACGACGCAGGAGGCCGCGGACCTGTTGGGCATTACGCGGCCGACGTTGGTGCGGTTGTTGGAAGCGGGGAAGATTCCGTACACGTCGCCGGGCCGGCATCGGCGGGTCGAGTTGGCGGACGTGCTCGAATTCCAGCAGGGTGAGCGGGCGCGCCGGGGCCAGGTGTTCGAGGAGATGGCGCACGAGGAACCCCCGGACCCGGGCGATGCCGCTGACGGCTTCGTGTCGACTCGTTGATCTGGGCAGGGCGACCTATGACGACCTTGCGGGTAGTTCTCGACACGTGCGTCATGCTTCCCCAGGCCCTGAACAACCTGCTGCTGACGCTGGCCGATTCCGAGTTGTTCCGGCCGGTGTGGACAGCGGATCTGCTAGACGAGGTCGAGCGCAACCTGTCCGGGGAGAGGTTCGGTAAGTCGCCGCAGCAGGCGGCGCGGCGAGTGCAGCAGATGCGCAGAGCATTCCCCCTCGCAGAGGAGGAATCGCGCGGATACCGTGAGCTGATCCCCGCGATGACCAACGATCCGAAGGACCGGCACGTCCTGGCTGCGGCGGTGCGGTCCGGTGCGGGTGTGATCGTGACCGCAACCATGCAGGATTTCCCGCCGGCGGCCCTCGATCCGTTCGACGTCGAGGCGATCCACCCCGACGAATTTCTCTGTGATCTGCTCGATCTGGACCCGGAAGCAGTGCTCGAGAGCATGCACGTACTGCTCGACCGGAACATGCTCCCGCTGCGCACGGTGTGGGATCTGCTCGAGTCGCTCGAGCGGCTGACCCCACAGTTCGTCAACGCCGTCCGCGCCTTGCTCGTCGCCCGGGGCGAGGCTCCCGACATTGGTGCGGTGCCGGCTGCGTCCTCCTTTCCTGAGTTGACCGACGAACAGGTCAGCGCCTTGCTGCCCGAGATGCGGGAGGCCTACCTCGAGCTTCGTGCGATGGATCCGGCGGAATTATTGCGGTTCCTCGGGCATACGAAGCTGGTGAGTGCGGCGTGGGCATTCTTGACGTCGGTGTGCGTCGACGGTGATCTGTTATCGGTGTGGCCGAACGTGGATCCCGACTTCCGGTCGGTACTCGCATGGCGGTGGGTGCGGGACAACCATTATCAGATGACTGTCGACGGTTGGGAGGGTGAGGCGGTCGCGGCGACCCTCGCGGGACCGGTGCCGGAGCATCCGCTGTGGGTGCATTTCGAGCGTGTGCATGTGCGGTCGTTCCGGGCGATGCTGCCGGACCCGGCGACGTGGGGGATCGGTACCGGAACAAGGATCGTCGGCCCCGGTGTGGAGGTGCTCTATGTGCACGAGATGTCGACGCTCGACAGCGGTGTGTGGGAGCCGAACGTTCCTCGGCCGGTGTTTCCGATCCTGATGCATCTCGTCGACGATCGGTGGCTGGTGCGGAACCTGGGGTCCGAGGAGGACCCCGCCGCCTCGGCCTGATTCCTTCGCACCCGAACCTCGCCCGTACCTCGAGCGCGTTTGATTTCAGCTTCCTCACGCAGAAGTCCATAGCGTCCCGCGGATTCGGCTGATACCGGAATTCGTCCAGATCGATTCATCCGGTCCGCGATACGTTCGATGAAATCTGCCCGACGGCGTGATCCAGCTGACTCATCACTGAGGTAGACGTAATCCGAGTCATTCGAGGATGAGCGGGAGTTTCGTCGCCAGCTCGCCGAGTTCGGCCTTCTCCGTGTCGGTCGGGTCCCGCCGTCCGGTGCCGACCAGCAGTGCGTCCCTGTCGGAGAACGACGCGGGGAATGCGGCCCCGGCGATCTTCTCCAGCAAGTCGCGGGACCGGGCGAGGCCCTCTGCGGGCGGTTCCGCCACGCCTGGGAGGTAAGCGATCAGGTCGAGGTGGTGCAGCGTCGATTCCAGGACATACGCGGAGAGGTAGTCGCCTGCAGTGAGGACCTCGTCGCGGGTGCTGATCCGCAGATTCGGGTCGGCGAGTTCGGCGGCGCGGCCGGCGGCGGAGCCGACGTCGTCGAAGTGGTATTTGAGCAGCCGAGGCTCCTGGTACGCGGCGGCCAGCCGGACGATCAGCGCGTCGAGCGGGTCGTCGCCGGTCGGCGGCGTGTCGGCGAGGTCCCAGTAGGCCACGGCGTCGCGAGTCGGTTCCGTGTCGGCGGGGGTGACGAGGGTGATCAGGACGTCCTGCGCGTCGATGATCAGGTGGCACACCAGATCCCGCACGAGCCAGCCGCTACAGCCGGACTGCTGTGCGAAGTCCTCGTCCGGCAGGTCGGCGACCGCCGTGCGTAACGCCGACCACGAGCGTGAGAATAGATCCACATCGGCACGGTAGTGCGGGCGTACCGTCGATGTCATGACCGAGGACAACCAGGTTGCGCCGTGGGACGACATCTACCGAGGCGACGCGGAGGAATTTACGGGACCGGTGCCGTGGAACATCGGTGAGCCGCAGCCCGAGATCGCCGGGCTGATCGCGGAGGGCACGTTCCGCAGCGACGTGCTGGACGCGGGCTGCGGACATGCCGAGACGTCCCTTCAGCTGGCGGCGCAGGGGTACACGGTGGTGGGCCTGGACCTGTCGCCGACGGCCATCGCGGTGGCTCAGGCCGCCGCCGCCGAGCGTGGACTGACGACGGCGACATATCAGGTGGCGGACATCAGTTCATTCACGGGTTTCGACGGCCGGTTCTCCACGATCGTCGACAGCACCCTGTTCCATTCCCTTCCCGTCGACCGGCGGCGCGACTACCTGCGCGCGGTCGCTCGGGCGGCCGCACCCGGCGCGTCCTACTACATCCTGGTGTTCGCGAAGGGCGCCTTCCCCGAGGGCGAGGGACCGAACCCGGTGACCGACGACGAGCTGCGCGAGGCCGTCGCCGAGTTCTGGACCATCGACGACATTCGCCCGGCCTTCATCCACGCGCTGCTCGGCCCGGAACAGGCCGCCAGCTGGGAGCACGACGAGAAGGGCCGGTCCAAGTTGCCGGCGTGGCTGCTGTCGGCTCACCTCGACTGAGTCGGCGGTCGGAAACCCTTACCCGGCTGAGCTGTTCGTACCGGACGGGCGCAGGAGGAATTCTCCGGCGAGTTGGATGGCTTCGCGTTTGGTGTACCCGGGGTGGTCCGCGACGATGAAGTGGCGGCCGATCGCAAGTCCGAACATGAGGGTGCTGCGTGCCTCGATTTCGTCGGGGTCGGTGACGAAGGTGCCGAACATCTTTCGCAGGAAGTCCATCCGCTCGTTGTCGATGGCCTGCAGGCGCGCCGCGACGGACCGGTCGTGGTGCGCCCAGGCCCGGATCGCGAGATCGATCCGTTGAAAGTCCTCCGAGTAGGTCAGTTGCCCCACGCGCCGGATTCTGTCGGCGGGGGTGCCGCCTTCGGCATCGGCTTGGGCGATAACGGCTTTGGTACAGCGGCGTTCCCACTCGTCGAGCATCTCGGTGAGCAACGCGGGACGGCCGTCGAAGTAGCCGTAGAACCCGCCCTTCGTTACGCCGAGTTCGGCGGCGAGAGTCTCGACGCGGACGGCGTCGGGCCCTCCTCGCGCGAGGGCGTCGAGGCCCGCCTCTATCCAGCGGGCTCGTGTCGTGCGGGCGACGGCGGGAATCGGGCCACCTCCATTGATCGCGTTCAATTTGTACGGTACCGTATAGATGAAATATACGGTGCCGTATAGATCGGGGACGACAGTGCCACGAATAGCAGAGGCCACCTACATCGAGCAGCCCTGGCGCATCCACGAATTCACGCGAGACTTCGACGTCGAGGACGTGTGGTCGTTCCGCACTCCCGGAGCCGGGCCCGACGACTTCCCGACGATGCTCGCGGCGATGCGAGCCGCAGGCGGACCCGCGAAGCAGCCCTGGCTGGTGAGGTTCCTGTTCGCCGCTCGATGGAAACTCGGGGCACTCTTCGGCTGGGACAATGCCTCAACTGGTGTCGGTGAGCGCGTTGCCTCGCTCCGCGACCGCCTGCCCAGCGATCTCCGGTCCGCTCCGCGCGGCCCGGACGACGAGGGCATGCCCCTCACCGCGGTGTACGAGCTCGACACGGAGTCCGCCCGCGAGCTGGCGAACAAGACCGTGCACACCGTGATGCATCTCGGCTGGGCGAGAGGAGCGAACGGCGATTACGAACTGCAGATGACCGTTCTCGTCAAGCCCAACGGATGGTTCGGGCGGCTCTACATGACCGCCATCGCGCCTTTCCGATACCTCGTCGTGTACCCCGCCCTGACCCGGCAATGGGAGCGAGCGTGGCGCGACCGCCACCAAGCGGCGACGAGGTAGGCGGCTTTCGGACTCAGCGGCTCACCGCGGTTTCCCGCTCGACGCGCGACAGCTTCTCCGGGTTGCGCACGATGTAGAGCCCGGTGATCTTGCCGTCGTCCATCCGCACCGCCACGACGTCGTCGATTTCGCCGTCGAGCCGGACGATCAGCGCGGGGGAGCCATTCATCTGCACCGGCTCGACCGACACCGTGCCGTCGATCCGGGGCAGGCCGGCCGCCAGCAGGCGACCCACCTTGTCGGCCCCCACGATGGGACGCAGCACGGCCTGCTTGACTCCGCCACCGTCACCCAGGAGGACGACGTCCGGTGCGAGCAGGTCGAGCAGGCTCTGCAGATCGCCCGTCTCGAGCGCCCGTTGGAAGGCCTCGAGTGCGTCTCGAGACTCGGCCGGGGATACGACGCCGCGCGGCCTGCGCGCCGCGACATGCGCCCGCGCCCGGTGCGCGATCTGACGGACGGCGTCCGGGCTCTTGCCGACGGCGTCCGCGATCTCGCCGTACTCCAGAGCGAACACCTCACGCAGCACGAACACGGCCCGCTCGGTCGGCGCGAGCGTCTCCAGCACCAGCAACATCGCCATCGAGACGCTGTCGGCCAACTCGACGTCCTCGGCCACATCGGGCGCGGTCAGCAGCGGCTCGGGCAACCAGGGGCCGACGTAGGACTCCTTGCGCCGGCTCAGTGTGCGCAGCCGGACGAGCGCCTGGCGGGTGGTGATCCGGACCAGGTACGCACGCTGATTGCGGACCGTGTCGAGATCGACCCCCGCCCACCGCAGCCAGGTCTCCTGGAGGATGTCTTCCGCGTCGGCGGCCGAACCGAGCATCTCGTAGGCGACGGTGAACAGCAGATTGCGGTGGGCGACGAACGCCTCTGTGGCGGGGTCCGAACGATCGTCCTGGCTCCCGCCGCGATCTGCGGGTGTGGTCTGCGACGTGCCGGCCATGGGTGGCTCCTTCTCACTCTCGACTGTGTCACACACCAGACACCGGACCCGGCCGTTTTGTGACACCCAGCCGTGTTGCCCGCTGCCAAATTACGTGACCGCGAGGCAGCGGCGTGAACGATTTGTCACAAGGATCGGGTCGCCGGCATCTCATGTTCGTTCCGAGCAGTACACGACACCACGAGTGAGGACGAAGTCATGGACGCCCGATTCAACCTGTTCGACAACGAGATCGCCCTGAAGTTCGGCAAGAGGTTCGCCAACGCGTCCCTGGTGATCGACCAATCGCCACTGCCGAAGGCCACTCAGGAACTGGTCAAGATCCGGGCCAGTCAGATCAACGGCTGCGGCTTCTGCACCGACATGCACACCAAGGACGCCACAGCTGCCGGCGAGACCCCGGTCCGGCTCAACCTCGTCGCGGCCTGGCGCGAGGCCACCGTGTTCACCGAGGCAGAGCGGGCCGCGCTGGCGCTCAGCGAGGAAGGCACCCGGCTCGCCGACGCCCACCACGGCGTGTCCGACGAGACCTGGGCCCAGGTGCGCAAGCACTACGACGACGACCAGATCGCCGCGCTGGTCTCGCTGGTCGCCCTGATCAACGCCGCCAACCGGATCAACGTGATCGTGCGCAATCCGGCGGGTTCGTACGAGCCCGGCATGTTCGCCAGTATGACGAGCTGACCGGCAGACGACAGCCTCCTGACAACGAGCCCTTGACTTTGACACAGTGACAAGGACTCGAATGGTCGGCGAAGGAGGTGGTTGTCGTGAACACAACCAACCACGGTGGGTCGAATGCCCACCTCGTCGACGCACTGTCCGCAGCCGACCCGTCGGGTCGGCTGCGGGCGGCGCTCTCCGCAGGCACACGCCCCGATCCGCATCTCACGGACACTCTCGTCGATCGGTGCGCCGTCGAACCGGACTTCTTCGTCCGGGACATGCTGACCTGGGCATTGTGCCGCTTCCCGACCGAGCTCACGGTGCCGAGACTGGTCCGAGAGCTCGGGTCGGACACCGCGCAGGCCCGCAGTCAGTCGCTGCACACCCTGTCCAAGATCGGGGACCGGCTCGCCTGGCCCGCCGTGTCGGCACTGCTGCACGACGAGCACGACGAGGTCGCGCGCAGCGCGTGGCGGGCCGCCGTGGCACTCGTGCCGCCCGGCGACGAGGCTGCCCTCGCGGCCGATCTGACGACCGAACTCGGACGGGGCGACCAGCACATGCAGCTCAGTCTGAGCCGTGCTCTGGTGGGACTCGGGGACGCTGTCCTCCCGGTCCTCGACGCGGCCGGGACGAATCCCGATCCGCGTATTCGAGCGCATGCGGAGGCGACGAAGCGGCTCTGTCACGACCCCGACAGCGGGTTCACCCTCTCGGTCGAGACGGCGAAACGCGTCGCGGTCACCGGTCCGGACGCGTAGCAGGAGGCGATGGAATGTTGATCGGTGAGGTCTCCCGGCGTTGTGGTGTCAGCACGCGGATGTTGCGCCACTACGACGGGCTGGGACTGGTGAAGCCCACGGGCCGCACGTCCGGCGGCTACCGCGAGTACTCCGCCGACGACATCCGACGCCTCTTCCACGTCGAGAGCCTGAGGACCTTGGGGCTGTCGTTGAACGAGGCCAAGCGGGCACTGGACGAGCCCGATTTCGCACCGGCCGATCTGGTGGGAGACCTCATCCGGCACACGCGCCGGCGGATCGCTGCCGAGCAGGAACTGCTCGGCAAGCTCGAACGCGTCGACGCCGCCTCGCCTGCGGAGTGGGACGACGTCCTGCGCGTCGTCAGTCTGTTGCGTGCGCTCGAATCGGAGTCCGCGGCCCGCCGTCAGCAAGCGATCCTGTCTCAGGACGGGACTGCGTCGCTGCCCGTCGAAGCGCTGGTCGAGGCCATCCTGTCGGAGGACGACACCAATGTGGCCGGAGCGCTGCAGTGGTCGTTGGCGCGGGCCGCCGGCCCGGGACTCGCGGATCTGGCCGACGGTCTCGACGCGGAGGAGGTCGATGTCCGGCGTCGCGTCACTACCGCGATAGCGGCAATCCACACCGCGGAGGCGGCGGTTCATCTGAGACGAGCCCTCGATGATTCGGACGCCACGGTCCGCGGGTACGCGGCCCTCGCTCTCGGCACCCGCGGAAGCGTCGACTCGATACCCGCCCTGATCGAGATGGTCGTCGAGGGGCGGCGCGATGTGGAGGCCGCCGAAGTGCTTGGCCTGCTGACGACGGTCTCACCCTCGGCCGACGACATCGTCCAGGCCCTGCAGGACACGCTCGGTGGCGCCGAGGACGCGCCCACGCGGTTGCGGATAACGCAGGCCCTTGCCGAGATTCCCGGCACCGCGGCCCGGCGGGCACTCGACGGGCTGACCCACGACGGCGACCGGACGATCGCGGCCACCGCAGCCGCGATCGTCAACATGCAGGACCGCGGACGAATCATCGAACGTTGAGCCTCCGACCCGTCCGGAGTCTGTGCTAGCCGCCGCGTTTGCGTCCGAAGGACCCCCGGCCGTTGCGGCGCAGCAGTGCCACCGTGGTGGCGAGGCGCCCCCGATTCAGGTCGGGTTCGAGACCGGCGCTTATGCGGTGCAGCTGGTCGGTGTGCCAGCCGAGGTCGAGTACCCCGTCGAGTGTTTTCAGGTCGACCACCTTGCCGAAGACGCCTCGCATCCCGGATCGCAGTTGGTGTGTGGTGAGGGTGTCGGTTCGCCCGGTGAGAATCACGTCGGCTGCGTCGGTCGTCGTTGCGGTGGGTCGGCCGATACCGACGACATCGCATTCGCCGGCCCCGATCGCCTGATCCATGGCGGTGCGGGAGCGGAAACCGCCGGTGACCGCCAGCGGGACATTTCCTGCCAGCGCGCGGACCGTGCGCGCGTACTCGAGGAAATACGCCTCGCGGGCGCGTGTACTGGCCGCGGCGCTGCCCATCATGGCGGGGGACTCGTAGCTTCCGCCGCTGACCTCGATCAGGTCGAGGCCTTCCTGCGCCAGTGCCGCGACCACGCCGCGCGACTCGTCCTCGGTGAATCCGCCGCGTTGGAAGTCGGCCGAGTTGAGTTTGATGCCGACCGCGAAGCCGGGCGACACCCTCGCGCGGATGCGGCGCACGACCTCGAGGACGAACCGCATCCGCCGCTCCGGGTCACCGCCCCAGTCGTCGTCGCGCCGGTTCGCCAGCGGTGAGAGGAACTGGGCGACGAGGTAGCCGTGTGCACCGTGAATTTGCACGCCGTCGAAACCCGCTGTCTCGCAAACGAGAGCGGCGGCGGCGAAACGTTCGATGATGTACTCGATCTCGCCGGGAGTCAGCTCACGCGGGGTTACCGCGCCGGGAATATCGAGCGGGACCGCGCTGGGGGCGACGGGAGTGTGCCCGAGCGCCAGCGGGTTCGACTGGCGTCCCGGATGGTTGAGTTGCACCCAGATCGGTACGCCGGCGTCTTTGGTCGTCTTGGCCCAGCTTGTCAGTGCGTCGAGGTCGCGTTCGTCCTCGATGACGATATTGCCCGGCTCACCGAGCTGGGTGCGGTCGATCATGACGTTGCCGGTGACGAGTAGACCGTACCCGCCTCGACTCCAGGTGGTGTAGAGCCGCTCGAGGCGGCCGTCGGGAGCGTTCCGCGCGTCGCCGAGCGCTTCGCTCAACGCGGCCTTCATGATGCGGTTCGGGAGCACCTGGCCGCAAGGCAGTGGCAATGGGTCGTGGAGGGACGTCATAGAGGTTTCCTTTCAGACGGATTCGTTGGTCACGACGTTGCAGAGAGCGCTGTGTGGGCGGCCCGCAGTGCAACCTTGTCGATCTTGCCGACCGCGTTCTTGGCGATGGTGTCCACCACGACGAGCGCGGTGGGGCGCTTGTAGCGGCTGAGTTTGCGCGCGCAGAGCGCTTGCAACGCAGCGGGATCGACGGTCGAATCGGGTGTCGGCTGGACATAGGCGACGACGACCTCACCCCAGATGGTGTCGGGAACGCCGATCACGGCGGCCTCGAGCACGGACGGGTCGCCGGCGAGGACGTCCTCGATTTCCTTGGGATAGATGTTCTCCCCGCCGCGGATGATCATGTCTTTCGAGCGCCCCACCAGGGTCAGGTAGCCCTCCGGATCGAGGTGGCCGACATCGCCCGTGTGCAGCCATCCGTCGATGACGGTCTGTGCGGTGTCCTCCGGACGGCCGAGGTAGCCGCGCATCACATTGGGGCCGCGCACGACGACCTCGCCGTCCACCCCGGGGCCCAGTTCGACGCCGTTCTCGTCGACGATGCGCATCTCCTGACCGGGGAAGGCAATCCCTACCGTTCCGGCGCGCCGGGGTCCGGTGAGAGGGTTGAGAGTGGAGGCGCACGTTCCTTCGGACAGCCCGTAGCCCTCGAGGAGGGGAAACCCGTACCGGTCCTCGAACCGGGTCAGCAACTCCGCTGAGGCAGGTGCGGCGCCACAGATGCCGAACCGCAGTGAGGACGTGTCGGGCCGAACATCGGCCGGAAGCGCCGCCAGGATGCTGTAGATCGTCGGCACCGCGCTGAAGTAGGTGGGGCGTTCGGATTCGACGAGGTCGAAGAAGGTTCGGGGATCGAATCGGCCGGCGATGACGACGCTCGCGCCGGCGAGTAGCGGGGTGAGGACGCTGACGACGATGCCGTTGACGTGGAAAAGCGGCAGGATCAGCAGGCATCGGTCTGCCGGACCCAACTGCAGCGCCTGCACACCCATCTCGGCCATGGCGTCGATGTTGGTGTGATCGAGCATCACGCCCTTCGGCACCCCGGTCGTGCCGCTGGTGTAAATCAGCAGGGCGAGTGCGGACGAGTCCGCAGGTGGTGTGTGATCGGACTCGGTCGCCTCCTGGAACAGCTCGTCGACGGCGAGAGTGGCAACGCCACCCAATAGGGTCGTGCCGTCCTCGACGACGAGCAGCCGTGCGGCGGAGTCGGCGAGCTGCCGAGCGACCTCGACGTCGGTCAGGGTCGGGTTGACCGGGGTGATGGTGGCGCCGAGTCGCCAGGTCGCGAACAGCAGCACCACGAACTCGGTGCGGTTGGTCAGCTTCAGGGCCACGACGTCTCCGGGCCCGATTCCCCGGTCGTGGAGGTGGCGGGTGGCCGCGCGAACTCGGTCGAGGAACTGAGCGTTGGTGAGCGATCCGGTGGCGTCGGAGACCGCGTGTGCGTGCGGGTCGAGATCGGCGCGGCGGTCGGGCAGCGATGCGAAGTTCATCGTGGTCGTGTTCACCTTCGGTGTGGTGCGGCCCGGCCCGGTGACGGTGTGACCGGTGCCGAGTCGAGTTGGCGGGTGAGGAAGTCGATCTGGTCACGGACCAAGGCCTCGAAGGGTTCGCCGAGGTAGAAGTCGAAGTGGCCGGCGTCGTAGGTCTTGATCTCGCCTCGTGGTGCTGTCCGCGCGTATCGGAGGGTCTGGGCGGGTGGGGTGACGGTGTCGGTGTTGCTCACGCAGAAGAGGATCGGGAAGGCGATGTTCTTTGCTACCCGCCCGGGCCGGTAGGTGACCAGGCTGGGAATCACCCGGGCCGCTACCTCGTTTCGGAACGTCGTCCCTGCCGGCACGAGGGCCTGGTAGCCGGGCAGCGCGTCCGGGGCGTTCATCAGTGCCAGTGAGCCGGGGGGCCCGGCGAGCGGAATCATGACCGGCGCGCGCCGACCAACCTTGGCCATCAGATCCCGGGCGACCACGGGGGAGGCCTTCACTGAGGCGGCCGGGCCGAGCGCGAGCGCGGAGGCCAACCCGTCGGTGAACGGGCACTGCGCGACCGCCGCCCGCAGTTCCGGATGCCGTGACGCGACGGTGATGGCGTGGCCACCGCCGAAGGAACTGCCCCAGACCGCGATGCGGGTGCTGTCGAGACCGCCACGAGCCTTCACCCAGGAGATGGCGGCATCCCAGTCGGCGAGCTGGCGCTTGATCGACAGCAGCTGACGGGGTTGGCCGCCGCTGTCACCGAAGTGCCGATAGGTGAACGCGAAGGCGGCGATGCCGGCCCTGGCGAAACGTTCGGCGAAGGCGTCCAAGCGCATATCGCGGGTGGCGCCGAGGCCGTGTCCGAGGATGACGACGGGCGGTGAGGTGACGCCGGTGGGCAGATACAGCCACGCGGCGCAGGAGCTGTCACCGGAGGAGAAGAGGACGTCGTGGCGGGTGAAAGGTTTCTTGGTGGCCATGGCTGGTCTCATCGTCCGTTCGTCGAGCCGCCGGGCACGCGGCCCGATTCGAGGGCCTGCTTGTAGATGTCCGGGTTGTAGAGGGGCAGCTCACCGGTGGCGTCGGTGGTCGCAAGGTAGTCGAGCATCAGCTGCTGGCCGTCCTCGGATTGGTCGGTGCCGAGGAATTCGGTGCGCTCGACGTGCAAACCCTCCGTCAGCGACATCGATCCGCCGAAATACACGGATCTTTTGACCGCCGCGACCGCCTCCCTCGGCCGTGAGCCGAAGTACTCGGCGAGTTCGGTCGCCCGCGTGATCACGTCGCCCGTAGCCACCACCTCGTCGACGGCTCCGTTGGCGAGGGCCTGCGCGGGAGTGAACGGCCTGCCTTCGAGGATGGCGACCAGAGATCGGTGGGTGCCGATCAGTCGGGTCAGGCGCTGGGTACCGCCACCACCCGGATTGATTCCCAGCAGCACCTCGGGCTGGCCGATGAAGAAGTCACCGTCGGCCATGACCCGCAGGTCGCACGCCCAGGCGAACTCCGCGCCGAGGCCGAGGGCTGAACCATTCAGGGCGGCAACGAAAATGACGCCACTGGCGTTCATCTTCAGAAACGTCGCGTGCAGCCGGTCGAGCTGGACCGCTCCCCACAGCGGGGTCCTGCGCACCACGGGCTCGAGGGCGCGGGCGCGATCAGCGCCTCTGGCCACCCGCGCGATCGCGGAGGCAACGCGACGGCCCAGCGGCGGGACCGCTGCACCCTCTTCCTGCAGCCACCGCACATCCGCATGGCTGACGAACCGGCCGGGGCGTGTCCCGGTGAACACGACCGCACGGACGTGCGCGTCGCGGTCGACGCGGTCCACCAACTCCTCGAGCTGGTTGGCTATGTCGAGGCCGAACAGGCTGTGCGGGCCGCCGTCGACGCGGACGATCAGCACGTCCCCGCGGTCCTCGACCTCGAGATGGCCTTTGTCTTCGTGTGTCATGAGATTTCACATCCGTAAATGGGAGGAAGGGGAAGGACGTGCGGCGAGCACCCGTGGGAGCGGCCATCAAACCTGTAACTTCGTTATGACGTACTATAACCATGTTATGCGGTGGTGGCAAGGGTCACTCGGTACTTCGGTGCCCACCGGGCGGAAAATGCGAAGTCAGGTGGAGATATGGGAGAGACGTCGCCGACCACACCCGAGGGTGTGCCGGAGCGGCTGATTCGAGCCACGGTCGGCCTGCTGGCCGAACAGGGCCCGTCCGCGATCAAGGCGCGGACGGTGGCGTCCGCGGCCGGACTGTCGACGATGGTCGTCTACCACCACTTCGGCGGCATCCCCGAGCTCGTCCGCGCGGTCGCAGACCATGGATTCACCGAACTCGGCACGGCCTTTTCCCAGGTCCCTGTGACGGAGGATCCGGTCGTGGATCTGTTCGTGCTGGCATTGACGTGCCGGCGCCAGGCGCGCGAGAACCCCCACCTCTACGACCTGATGTTCGGACTCTCCACTCGTGCCACCTACCGACCGTTGGAGTCGGACGTGCGGTTGAGTGGACATTCTCCGGCCTTCCGTGATGCCTACACACACGTCACCGACGCGTGTGCGCGCTTGGTGAACTCCGGCAGGGTCGAGCCCCACGCCCCGGAGGTGGTCGCGGCGCAGTTGTGGAGTTACGTGCACGGCTACATCACTCTCGAGCTGGGCGAGCACTTCGCCGAGTTCGACGACGCGGTGGGACAGGTGCTGCTGCCGATGGGCGTGAACTTTGCGGTCGGCCTCGGCGACACGCGCGAACGTGCCGAGGTCTCACACGAGAGGGCCGTGCGCATGTACGACTCGGTCCGGCCCGCTTTGGACAGCTCGGCGGGCGCCTGAGCCGAGACCGCGGGGCCCCGGCGCGAAGTCGTTGCTGGGGCTCGGATTCATCCCGACTGGAGGTTGATGGAGCAGCGGCATTGCCTTCGTCATATAACGAAGTTACAGTTGCCGCATGAAACGTGATCTCGTGGGCCGCAAAGTAATCGTCACCGGAGCCGCGCGCGGCATCGGCGAGCAGGTAGCACGCCTTGCCGCGGCGCAGGGTGCTCGGCTCGCCCTGATCGGTCTCGAACCCGACAGACTGCGCGCCCTTTCCGAGGAACTCGGCCCGTCGGCGCACTGGTGTGAGGCGGACGTGCGCGACAGCGCGGGATTGCGGTCCGCGATCGACGAGTGCGCCGATGTCATGAACGGCGTCGACATGGTCGTCGCCAACGCCGGAGTGGCCGCCTACGGAACGGTGCGACACGCGGACGAGGCGTCCTTCGAGCGAGTCGTGGACATCAACCTGAACGGCGTATTCCGCACCCTCAAGCATGCGACACCTCATCTGCAACGCAGCCGGGGCCACGTCCTGATCGTGGCATCCGCACTGTCCTTCACCTCGATTGGCGGTCTGGCCTCTTACGGCGCGAGTAAGGCCGGGGTCGAGTCGCTCGCACTTGCCTATCGCGCGGAAGTGGCCCACCTCGGGATCACCGTCGGTCTTGTCCATCCGTCCTGGATCGACACCGACCTCGTGCGGGGCGCCGAGGTCGACATTCCTTCTTTTCAGCAGATGCGCCGGCGCCTGCCGTATCCGGGGAACGTCACGACCAGTGTCGACCGAGCGGCCTCCGCCATCGTCGACGGGCTCGCATACCGGCGCAGTCGCGTCTACGTTCCCCGGGCGGTCGCCGTCGCCAACTGGGCCAAGGCGCTGCTGAATTCTCCGGTCGTGTGGCCGTGGACCAGGCGGTTCTCCGCCGCGACAGTTCCCGACCTCGAAACCGAAGTTGCCGCCTTGGGCAGGAACGACCAACTCGTTCCAGAGTTGCCGCACCTCAGTGAAAACGATCAGCGCAGCCCGGCGCGCATCTAGCGAAACCGGCTGTGGTCCGCACGAACACAAGAGATAGGAAATCACGATGAAGGCTGTCGTTCTCGATCGATACGGGAACATTGACGGTGTGCGGGCGGGTGAGGTACCCGACCCGGAGTTGCGAGATGATGACGTCCTGGTTCAAATCCACGCCGCGAGTGTGAACCCCTTGGATCTGAAGATCCTGGAGGGGAAGCTCAAACCTATTCTTCCGTACCGTCTACCGATTGTCCTCGGCAATGACCTGGCCGGTGTCGTCGTTCGAGCCGGGCCCGCGGTGCGCCGATTCAAGCCCGGCGACGAGGTATACGCGCGGCCCCGGCAAGATCGGATCGGCACGTTCGCGGAAGCCATTGCCGTGAACGAGGAGGACGTGGCGATCAAGCCACGAGAACTCACCATGGAAGAGGCAGCCTCGGTCCCGCTGGTCGGTTTGACCGCGTGGCAAGCGCTGATCGAGAGGGCAAACCTGCAAGCGGGGCAGAAGGTTCTGGTCCATGCCGGTTCCGGGGGTGTCGGCACGTTCGCGATTCAACTGGCCAAGCATCTCGGCGCGACGGTCGCCACGACGACGAGCACCGCAAATGCCGATTGGGTCGAGCGCCTGGGTGCGGATGTCGTCATCGACTATAAAAAGGATGATTTCGCGGAGATCCTGCACGACTACGATCTCGTCCTCGACACCCTCGGCGGTGAGACGCTCAAAAGATCACTCCGCGTTCTCAAACCCGGTGGACAGATCATCTCCATCTCCGGTCCACCCGATCCCAGCTTCGCGAAAGAAGCCGGATTGAACTGGATCGTGCAACAGGTCATGTGCCTGCTGAGCTTTCGAATCAGACGGGCAGCGAAACGACGCGATGTGACCTATTCGTTCCTGTTCATGAAATCGAGTGGAGAACAACTACGCCGGCTTGCGTCCATCATCGATGCCGGCGCCATACATCCGGTCGTCGATCAGGTCTTTCCCTTCGAATCAACCAAAGCAGCACTGGATTACGTCGAGCAGGGACGCGCAAAAGGCAAGGTCGTTGTCAAGGTCGGAGGACAATCCCATAGCGAGGCCACCTTCTGATGTCGTCGGGATCGGGTACTTCCGTCGACACCAGTCGATGGCGAGTCAGAACTGGCGTCCGCGGTCGACAGGCAGTGAGTGAAAGGCGAAGCCGTGGAACGACGCAGAATAGTCTTGCTGGGCGCGACAGGGTATACCGGGCAACGAGTACTCCTAGAGCTGCTCGCACGCGGTGAGGAGCCGACCCTGGTCGGCCGAAACCATACTAGTGGGGCCATTCATGCAGCTCGGTCTGGCGACGGTGACCGCGGCGGTACAGGCGGGGGCGCACTACTTCGACTCCACCGGGGAGGGAACCTTCGTCCGGCGTGTCTTCGAGTTGGACTCCGTCGCGACAGCCCGCGGAGCGACCGTAGTGCCGGCGTTCGGCTACGACTATGTACCGGGCAACCTCGCCGGGGCGCTCGCGCTGACGAGCGCGGGGGATCGGGCCACCCGGATGGAGATCGGCTACTTCCTCACCCGTGCAGGACATGGTGACGCGCTGCGATACCGAAGCGGCCTGCGTGATGTCTTCAGCCTGACCACGGGGGGCACGCGGAAGACCCTGGTCAGTGCGGCGGCCGATGATGCGTTCGCCTATCGCCACCCGCACGCCGGGGCTCCCGCCCGCCTGGTCGACGAGCGCGTCGGCAAGCGTGTGCGCACCTTCAGCTACGCGGGCGTGAACCGTGCGGCGATGACCGTCACCGGCTCGGAGCATCTGGGCCTGCCGGAAGTCTTCGCCCAGCTGGAGAATATCGACGTGTGCATGGGGTGGTTGGGGCGATGGACGCGTCCGATACGGACGGCCACCGCGCTCCCTGCACCCCTCCTGCGGTCGGCGCCGGCACGGGCCGCACTGACCTGGCTGTCCGAGCGGCTCCCCGGATCGCACCGTGAGCCGGACAGCGACGGCCGTTCGCTGGTCATCGCCGTCGCCCGCGACGACTCCGGACGGGCATTGGCCACGACGGCCCTTGCCGGACCTGATCCTTATGAGATGACAGCATCGCTCTTGGCCTGGGGTGCCGTCCGCGCGGCAGCGCCGGATGCCGTCCTCGAGCCCGGCGTGCACGGCCCTGTCGCGGCCTTCGGCCTCGACACTCTCCGAATCGGCGCGTCCGAGGTCGGTCTTCACGATGTCGACGAACCGTCAGCTTTGCGTGCGGCACACGATGGCACAGACCCGGTAACTCGAAGTGTGAATCGGACATTCGGGTGACTGTCGACCACGCTCGGCGACCTAGCGGGTCGTCGCGGAGTGCACGGGGTACGCCGAGGAGCGACCGGTCGGGCGGTTTCCACCGTCGGTCACACCCACCGAATTTCCCAGCCCATTGCGGCCTTTGACCGATTGACGGCCATCCGTTGCGGGTAGTCGGGTTCGGGGTTGGTTCGCACCGGACTTACCGATCTGGGGTACGCCGGGCGGCTGGCTCCGGGCGCTCGGCGTCGACCGATGACGGCCGATGCGGGTGAAGGGAGTCGACGATGATGACCCGATTGCAAATCGCGGCAGCGGTGGTCGTGGGCTATTGGCTGGGCCGAGGGCACCGGAAGAAACTGGGACTGCTGCTCGCGGCGGCGGGTGCCGGCCGCCTCGCCGGCGGACCCCAGGAGATGGTGGACCGGGCCTCGAAACTGCTGCAAACCTCGCCCGAGTTCGCCGAGCTCAGTGAATCGGTGCGTGGCCAACTCCTCGACGCCGTGAAAGTGGCGGCCATGACCGCCGCCACCGCCCGAGTCGATGCACTCAACAATCGGCTGCTCTCCGGCAGCGATGCGGTCCTGGAGACCGCCGAAGACCTGGTCGAGGACACCGCGGACATGGCCGGAGACGTCACCGACGACACTGTGGACACGGTGGAGGAAACCGCCGATGACACCGCGGGCAGAATGCACAAGCTCGTCGACGACACCGTGGGCATGGTGGGCGCGCTGGGACGCAGGAAACGACCGAAGAAGACACCGCCGCCGGACGACGTCGACGACGAGACGGCAGAGGAGGCCGAGGAACGACCGGCGCGGCGACCGCCCCGCAAGCGGAGCACCCCGGCGAAAACCTCCGGTAGTCGAAAGCGAGGAGCACAGCGATGACCACAGCAGGTGGCGGCCCGAGTTCCAGCAGCCTCGCCGATGTCATCGACACCATCTTGGACAAGGGCCTCGTCATCGACGCCTACGTGCGGGTCTCGCTGGTCGGTATCGAACTGCTCACCATCGACGCCCGCGTCGTTGTCGCCAGTGTGGATACCTACCTGCGCTTCGCCGAGGCGGTGAACCGACTGGAGATCGGCAGCGAACCGAAGGGCCTGACCGACCTCGTTTCCGATGTGAAGGGCAGCGGCAGCACGAAGTCCAAGACCAAGGGCGCGCTCGAGGCCGTGGGGGAGACGCTCGGTGACCTGCTCGGCGGATCGGAAGCCGAACGCGAACCCGAGCCGCGCCGGAGGCGAAAGTGATCGGACGCTGACGTGGCCGCGCCGGCGCTCAGGCTGATTACATATTGCTGTTCCCGATAGGAGACGCCCACAGCCGGGTACGTTCGTGGCATGGGTGACGAGGCAATCGACCCCGAAGTGGCTTATGAAGCCCTGTCCGCCGGCGCACGCCTCGCTCTGCTGCGAAACCCCGAAGGCATCATGCCGCCGCAATTCATCGGGCAGGTGATGGCCGTATGCGGGGACGCGTGCGTCGCGGGGATCAGTGGTGGAGTTGATTCGGTACCGCAGATGGCGGTTCTCCAAGGGCCACTCTCCGAATACCTCTCCCAGTGCAGGTATGTGCTGGATGCGTGGTGGAACTCCCTGACGCCGCGACTCCGGGCGGTCATCAGGTGTCGCGAGGCGGTACCCGAATCGCTGACACTGCAATTACCCCAACACACGCCCTGGACCGCGGTGTCCACGCCGTGTTCTCACCTGTTGGTGCGGGACTATCTCGAATTGCAGGCAACGGGGCTCGAACTGATGTAGGCGGTCACTCGGGGATCTTCTCTCCGGAAATCTCGCCTGGTTCGTATTCGTCGTGGCGGCGTAGCCAACTCATGAAGGGGTCGTCGCCGCGGCGAGGTTGCGGTTCCCAGTCCTCCTGACGGCCGCGGGCAGTGAGGTCGAGCCAGTGATAGGTGCCGAGGAGGATATCGGTGGAGCGCGCGTAACCGGAGTAGGTGTGGAAGATGCGCTCACCCTGGCGGAGGAAAGCACTGACGCCGTGCTCTTCGCCGCACCAGCCTTTCCACGCGGGGTCCAACTGCACGAGTTCGGCCTCGTCCTTGTAGTTGTATTCGACCGGTGCGACCGACGCGTCGAGGGTGACGTGGAAGTCGTAATTAAAGTCGCTGCCGTGCGAGGAGTACCAGGGGAAGGTCCAGCCCATTCGCTGTCGGTACTGCTCGAGTTTGTTCAGCGGTGCGCGGGACACGGCCGCGAACGAGGTGTCCCGGGCGTAGAGGTGCCGGAGGTTGCCGACGTTGTCCATCGTGAACGAGCAGGAGGGGCATCCCTCGTCGGCGTCGGGTTCGAACATGAAGTGGTAGATCAGGAGTTGGCTGCGGCCGTCGAACAGGTCGGCGAATCCGGTCCTGCCGTCGGGGCCGTCGAATGCGTAATTCTCGGTGATCTCGACCATCGGCAGCGCGCGCCTGGCGGCGTTGACCCGGTCGCGGTGGCGGGTCAGCTCCTTCTCCTGTGCGAGTAACTCGCGCCGCGCGATGAGCCACTCCTCGCGGGTGGTGACCTGTGGATCGGACGCTGTCATCGTTCGTCTCCTCTCGAAGGGCACCTGCAATCGTCGCAGGCGACTCTCGGCGGTGGCTACCACCGAGACCGGGAACGACTGATTCGCGGTTCGTCTCCTCGTGCAGGATGCGAAGCTGAGTTCGTGAGTAGCGCTCTCCATCCTGCGGTGGAACCGTACGAAGCCGGGTTCCTCGACGTTTCCGACGGCCATTTCCTGTATTGGGAGACCACCGGAAATCCCACGGGGACGCCGGTGCTGTATCTGCACGGAGGGCCGGGATCTGGATGCACTCCCGGCGCACGACGCTTCTTCGACCCGAATGCTTTTCGCGCGGTGCTGTTCGACCAACGCGGATGCGGGCGCAGCCGCCCGCTTGCCGCCGGCCCCGACACCGACCTATCGACCAACACGACAGCACATTTGATGGAGGACATCGAACGCCTGCGTAAGCATCTGGGGATCAGGCGTTGGGTCGTGGCCGGGGTGTCCTGGGGTGTGACCCTGGGTTTGGTCTACGCCCAACGACATCCCGAGCGTGTCCTCGCGATGGCGCTCGGAGCGATCACGTCCGGATCCCGAACCGAGATCGACTGGATCACCCGTGACATGGGTCGGATCTTCCCCAGGGAGTGGGAGGAGTTCATCGCTCCCGTGCCGGCCGGCGAACGGGACTGGGATCTGGCGGCCGCCTATGCGTGCCTCCTCGCCGACCCGGACGCGGCGGTGCGCGAGGAGGCGGCGACGAGGTGGTGTGCGTGGGAGGACACCCACGTGTCGTTGATGCCGGGATGGAGACCGAGCCCCCGATACGAGGACGCAACGTTCCGGATGATTTTCGCCAGGTTGGTGACGCATTACTGGAGTCACGAGTGCTTCCTCGTTCCGAACCAGATACGGGAGGGAATGAGCCGTCTGGCAGGTATCCCGGCAGTTCTGGTCCACGGCCGCTTCGATGTTTCGGGACCGTTGGACACGGCCTGGAAGCTCTCGCGGGCCTGGCCGGAGAGTCGACTCGTCGTGGTTGACGATGCCGGCCACGGTGGAGGCGGATTCAGCTCCGCGCTGGTGGCCGCCTTGGACTCCTTCAGCGGGCCATGATCGCGGCGCTTCGAGAGCTTCGGCCGACGTCACGTACTCGTGAGGATGACGAGTCGCTGGGTCGCCCGGGTCATGGCGACGTAGCGGTCGACGGCACCTTCGATCCCCGTGCCGAAGGTGTCCGGGTCGACGAGGACGACCAGGTCGAATTCGAGCCCCTTCGACAGCTCCGGGGTCAGCGAACGGACACGGGGCGTGGCCCGGAACGTCGGATCGCCGATGACGCAAGCGATCCCGTCGGAGTTCGATTCGAGCCAGGTATCGAGGATCGAGCCCAGATCGGAAACAGATCCGTGTGCGACGGGGATGTCGTTGCTGCGGATGGAGGTCGGCACGTTGGCGTCCGGGAGCACGGCGTGGATGACCGGTTCGGCTTCGGCCATGACCTCTTTCGGTGTCCGGTAATTGACGGTCAGAGAGGCCAGTTCGATCCGGTCGAGCCCGACCCTCTCGAGCCGTTCCTGCCACGACTCCGTGAACCCGTGCCTGGCCTGGGCGCGGTCGCCGACGATGGTGAAGCTCCGGGACGGGCAGCGCAGCAACAACATCTGCCACTCGGCTTCCGTCAGTTCCTGCGCTTCGTCCACGACAACGTGTGCGAAGGTGCGGTCGAGCAGGTCGGGGTCGGTGCCGGACAGCGCGGCTTCGTCGACCAGCATCTCCTGCAGGTCCTTCTGCCGCAATTGTGTCATCAAACTTTCACCGTCGTCGTAGGCATCGGACGCGATCAGGTCGTCGATGACCTTGGACCTCTGCTCGCGTTCGGCGGCGACGGCGGCCTGGTGGCGACGCCGGCGTCGTGATTCCTCCGGGTCGCCGAGCCGCTGCCGTGCTGCGTCGAGGAGCGGCAGGTCGGACACCGTCCAGCGCTGGGCGTCCGGGCGTTGCAGCTTCCGAACGTCGTCGGGGCTGAGCCAGGGCGCGCACTTGCGCAGGTAGGCGGGCACCGACCACAGGTCGGCGACGAGGTCGGCCGCCTCGATGAGGGTCCACGCGTTGTCGAGGGTCGTGCGTAATTCGTCGTTCTGCTGCAACGACTTCCGGATCTGAGCGGCCGGAACGTCACCGTCGTACTTGTCGATCAGGATCGTGAGCAGCAGCTCCCAGATCTGCTCGCGCGCCTCGTTGTGCGGAGTACCGGGTTCCGGCGCTTCGAACGCCTCGGCCCAGTCGTCGGCGCTCAACCAGATGTCGGACCACTCGGTCGCGACCGTCATACCCTCGGTCGGCGGCTCCTCGTAGAACGTGACCGCAGCGTCGATGGCCTTCACCAGATCCGCGGACGACTTCAGGCGGGCCACATCCCGGTCGGTCTCGACCGTCGCGGTGGCACCCTCGGCGACGAGCTCCCGCAGGGTGCAGAGCTGCACGCCCTCCTCTCCGAGGCTGGGCAGGACATCGGCGACGTAGGCCAGGTAGGGCTCGTGCGGGCCGACGAACAGCACGCCGTGACGGAGTCGGGGGTCGGAGTAGAGGAGATACGCGGCGCGGTGCAACGCGACGACGGTCTTGCCCGTACCCGGCCCGCCGTCGACGACGAGGGCGCCACGGGATCCCGCGCGGATGATGGCGTCCTGGTCGGCCTGGATGGTGCCGAGCACGTCCCGCATCCGGGCCGACCGGTTGCTGCCCAGGCTGGCGATGAACGCGGACTGGTCGTCGAGCGCGGCGTTGCCTGCGAACCCGTCCGGGGTGAACACCTCGTCCCAGTAGTCGCTGACCCAGCCGCGGGTCCAGCGGTACCTGCGGCGGCGTTCCAGACCCATCGGATTGCCGTGGGTCGCACCGAAGAACGGCTCGGCCACGGGGGAGCGCCAGTCGACGAGCAGCTGATTGCCCGCACGGTCCATGAGGCCGAGTCGTCCCACGTACACGGGCTCGGGGTTGTCTGCACTGACGAAGTGCCCGAGGCACAGGTCCAAACCGTAGCGGCGCAAGGCACGCAGCTCGGCGTTCAGCCGGTGAACCATCATGTCCCGCTCCATCGCCTCCTGGCCCAATCGGCGGGGTGCCTTGCGCTCGGTGTCGATGCGGTGGTCGAGGTCGGCGATCGACTGCTCGAGGCTTTCCGCGATAGCCGCGAAGTGCAGCTCGTCGTCGGCGATCAGCGCCGGGTCGGCCTTGGGTGCGAGGTGGTCGGGAAGGTCGAACGCGCTGGTAGTCAGATTTTTCATGTCACCAGCTCCGATCTGAGGTGCGGGCGATCGTGTCGAGCAGCAACGTCGCGGCGACCGCCGCACCGTCGGTGCGGATCGTGCCCGCCACGGCGGCCGCGCGTGCTCCGGTCTCGGGGGTCAGGGCCGCCGTGAGCGCGGCCGACAGTGACTCGACGGCCGGAACCGGACCGTCGTGCGCCGCGCCGATGCCCAAGTCGGCCACCCGGCCGGCCCAGTACGGCTGATCCACCGCCTGCGGCACCACCACCTGAGGCGCGCCGGCCCGGGTGGCCGTCGTCGTAGTCCCGGCGCCGCCGTGATGCACGACAGCGGCCACGCGCCGGAACAGTGTCTGCTGGTTGACCTCGCCGACGGCGAAGCAGTCGTCCACGTCGTCGATCAGGGCCAGGTCGGCCCAGCCGCGCCCGACGAGTACGCGGCGGCCCTGCGCGCGGACCGCCTCGATGGCCACCTCGGCGGCGTCCGTCGCCGCGTGCAAGGGCATGCTGCCGAAGCCCACGAACACCGGTGGTGTGCCTGCGTCCAGAAACGCCACCAACTCGGCCGGGAGTGGGCGGTCGTCGGGCAGGATCCACGCACCGGTCTGTACGACGTCGAGGTCCGGCGTCTCCTGCCACGGATCCAGGGTCGGGTCCGTCGCCAGCCACGGCCGGTCGCCGATGACGTAGTCGCGAACGTTGCCCACCGGGGGCAGGCCGATCGACGCCCGGTTGGTGTCGAGCGCCTCCCCGAACAGTGCATCGATGCTCTGAGCGTCCAGATCCCACAGCGCCCGGTTGTCCGTCAAGTCCGGCGGGAACGCCCGGCCCGGATACGCGAGCGGCGGGCGATGCGGCGACGGCAGGGTCAGCTGCTGGAACGTCACGGACACGGAGCGGATGCCCAGCTTCTCGGCCACCGACAGTGCACCGGCAGCGGCCGGCATCACGCCGGTCGCCACCAACGCGTCACATCCCTCGGCCGCCGCGGTGACCGCGTCGAACTGGCCGGCGATCAACTCGGCCGCGCGCCGCGGCAGGTCCGCCGCCGACGGCGCCGCAGTCGTCAGCGCGCGCGCCGACCGGCCGACGGGCACCATCGACACACCGACCCCGGCCAGCCGCTGCGCGAAGTCCTCGTCCGGCGGTGCGCACACCCGCACCTCCGCGCCGAGTGCCTGCAACTGCACCACGAGTCCCACCAACGGTTCGACGTCCCCACGCGACCCATACGTCGACAACAACACACGCACTCGCGGCTCCTATTTCTGCAGGTTCTGGCTTCGGCCGGTAATTCTGCGGCACGACCCGGGCCTTGCCGCAAGCCCCGGGGTGCGCTATAAATTGAAAGTGGAAAGGGGTTGGTACTCCTCTCCACTTCTTCGTCCGATTCGGACAATCCTCAGGCCTCGCCGCCGCGTCGTAAATCGAATGCGTTCGCCCACAATCGAGCTCACCGATCACGGTAACGCCGTCCGATCACAGCGGTGGGCGGGATAGACTGCTCGGCACATGCCGCTGGTACGCCCTGGCCTGCCGTCTGCCCTCGCGGGCGCTCTGTGTCAACACTCAGGAGGTCGCACATGACTCCGCACTCGTGCGACGACCTGAACGTCGCCACCCGGCGTGGGGAGCGCCGATGGTGACGGCTCACCCGATCCCGTCACGGGTGATGCCGCACCGGCCTCGACGCCTCCTGCAAGAGGCATAGGCATTGCACCTACCTCTCCCGACCTCCGCCATCCCGAGAGTGGCCGCCGCGGTGGTGGTCGGTGTCGCGGCGGGCTTCATCGGCGGCCTGGTGATCACAGCCGCGTTGGGGGCTCTCGTCGGCATCGCCGCCGCTGCCGCCGTGTTCGTCGTATCCGGTTGGGCGGTGTTGTGGCCGATGGATGCGGCGGCAACTCGCCGCAACGTGGGACATGAGGATTTTCGTCCGATAGTCGACGAATTGGTCGTGGTGACAGCGGCTTCGGGAGGTCTCGGAGGAATCGTCGCACTTCAGGTGGCCGGCGGATCCTCGGCGGGAACCGCGCACGCCGCCGTGGCTCTGATCGGGGTATTCCTGGCGTGGGCTTCCCTGCATCTGATGTACGCGGCCCGATACGCCTTTCTGTACTACGAGGGATCTGGTCCCGAAAAGTCAACGGGTGGTATAGATTTCAATTCCACCGCCCCGCCCGCGTTTCGCGACTTCTTCTACTTCAGTTACAACCTCGGGATGACCTACCAGGTATCCGATACCGACGTCTCGAGCCCGGAGATTCGGGCGGTCGCGCTCCGGCACTGCCTGTTGTCCTACGTTTTCGGTGCAGTCATCCTCGCGACGACGATCAACCTGGTCGCCGGGATCCTCACCAGGTGAAGACTGGGGTTCTCGTACTGATTTCGGCGCCTGCGAGAACCGAGCATCTTGCCTGGTCCCCGGTGTTAATGTTGATCTACTCGGCCACACCGAAAGGTGCACCTCGATGAGAAGATTCACTCGAAGAGTCGGTGGAACCATCGTGGCGCTGACGCTTACCGCCGCGGCATTCGTCGTGTCACCACCACCGGTGTACGGATTCGCCGAGGATATTTGCTACACCGAGGACGGTGCCCCACCGCACAACTGCGCTCCGCTGCCACCCGAATGTCTACTCGACGATCCCAACTCGCCGATCTGCGGCGCCGAGGCGTTCCTCCGCTACGGCTTCACGTTGCGCCGCCCACTCGGCGGACGGAGTCTCGTGCATTCGGACTCGACGTACATCATCGCCCGCACCGTCGGCTTCTCCGAGCGGGACGCCTACTGGATCGCGGCGTACGACGAAGCGACCGACCTCGGCACGTTCGCCCCACGCGACATCTTCGGCCGGCTCGTCCCGGACGCCGACGCATTGACCACCAAGGACATCAGCGGCCTGGTGCGCACCCACTTCGCCACCGGCGGGTTCCTCTTCCACTTCCTGCCCACGCTGCGCGGACCGGCGGATCCCCTGCCCAACGGCCTGCAACCGGATGTCGACGATCCCCGGCACGAGATCATGCTCACGCACCTGAGAACTTGGGCGCTGGCCGGGCCGGGAAGTGGCGCACCGTTGTGCACGGGAGGTTTCACGAACCCCTCGGAAAACGGCGACTATGCCACCGGCGCAACGTGTTACGGCGATGCCGATCCCGTGCAGATCAACGGCACGTACAGCCTGGAGACGCCCGCCGCCATCCCGTTCACCAACATGACGGGGCAGCAGGTCATCTCCGACACGGTCCTGTCGTCTCAGTTCGACTCCTGGATCGGCGAGAATTCCTGGAATGCGAGGACCGGCATCTACATTCACGCACTCGGCGATCGCATCTCGCACCATGTCTGCACCGACGCCGGCACGATCACGCCGCCGGGTCCGGCAGGGCCGGACTTCCGGATCGATCTGAACCAGCCCACCTGTGACCAGGGTCCGCACGCCGTCCGCCACGAATACGAGACGGGCGTGGACTTCGCCGGGCTGCACCCGGAAGACCGGACCACCGAGGCGGCCCTGTCAATGGTGTACGACGAACTCGTCAACTTCGCACGGGTGCGCGGAACCCTGGATAAGCGCGCCACGACGCCGGCGACCAAGAATGCACTCCTGACCGACGGCCTCGTGCCGGCGCTCGAGATCCGGGAGCCGGTCGAGCGGCTGAACGCCGTCACCGACGTCGGCTGCCGGGTCGGCGTCCCGGCGTTCCCCGGAAACCCGGCGTGCCGGGATTGATCGCGCCCGTCAGGCGTCAGCTGCCGAAGGGGGATGCGCTGTTGGAGTACCGCGCGAAGTCGCCCTGCGCCCCGCTGTAGACGTTGAGGTCGACGTCGCCGTTGACGCCGGCGATGCGACCGGTGCTGGTGTACTGCCAGAACGTCCAGTTGCTCCAGCCGCCGGGGAGGGGGCCGGGCGTGTTCTGACCGTTGTAGTCGGCGATCCACAGCGGGTATCCGGCGAACTCGTTGGTGTTCGCCATCGCCGTCCGCCAGAAGTTCGGGTACGTGTAGATGATCGGCTGACGTCCGGTGAGCGATTGGACCGTGTTGAGGTAGCGGTGCGTCCAGTCGATCAGGGCCGCGGGCGGCAGCCCACCGGAATGCTCGATGTCGAGGACCGGAGGCATGTCACCCGGACCGTTGATGCCCAGCACCACTGTCGAGTAGAACGCGGCCTGCGCTTCCGGCGACTGGGTGGGGTCGGCGTAGTGGTACGCGCCCCGGGAGACGCCGGCCACGCGCATGGCGAGGCAGTCCTGGACGAAGAACGGATTGACGTAATTGAGACTCTCGGTGGCCTTGACCATCGCGAAGTCGTGGCCGGCGTTGCGGACGGCGAACCAGTCGATCGGTGACCCGCCCGGGTGTTGCCACGAGGCCACGTCCGGACCTCTGACAGGTTCGGCGGCAGCCTGCCCCGGCACTGCGGCCGCGAGCGCACCGGCGAGCAGTAGTGGTGCGATCTTGGAGAACCTTCGGACCTTCACCCCGATAGCCATGCGCCCGAGGGTAACGTCTTCCCGCTGCCCGCACGTGGCAACGGACGTCACTTCGTCACGTACGCCGCCTGCCGGAGCGTCTCGCCGCGCGCAGCCCGTCCCGGGGCGGACGACGCGTTGATCGCGAGCACCGACAGCAACTCGTACGCGACGTGCGCTGCCGCGATGCCGGTGATCTCGGCGTGGTCGTATGCGGGCGCGACCTCCACGATGTCGGCGCCGACCACATTCAGGCCGACGAGTCCGCGCAGCGTGTTCAGCAACTCGCGGGACGTCATGCCGCCGGCCTCGGGTGTTCCGGTGCCCGGCGCGTGCGCGGGATCGAGGACGTCGATGTCCACGGACACATAGACCGGTCCGCCGTCGAGCCGTCGACGCATCCGTTCGACGATGCTGGCGACGCCGTCCACCTCGTAGTCGTCGGAGCGGATGACCTGGAATCCGAGGACGGCGTCGTCCTCGAGGTCCTTCTTGCTGTACAGCGGGCCGCGGATGCCGATGTGCTGCGAACGCTCGAGGTCGATGAGCCCCTCCTCGCTGGCCCGCCGGAACGGGGTGCCGTGCGTGTAGGGGGCGCCGAAGTAGGTGTCCCAGGTGTCGAGGTGCGCGTCGAAGTGCAGTACCGCAATGGGGCCGTGGTCGCGGGCGAGGGAACGCAGGATCGGCAGGGCGATGGTGTGGTCGCCGCCGAGCGTCAGCACGGTCGAGCCGTCCTTGCGCAGGTCGGTGACGGCGCCGTCGACGGTGGCCAGGGCCTCCTGGATGTCGAACGGGTTGACGCCGATGTCGCCGAAGTCGGCGACCTGCTGCGCCGCGAAGGGGTGCACGTCGAGTGCGGGGTTGTACGGACGCAGCAGCTTCGATGCGGCGCGGATGTGGCCGGGACCGAAGCGTGCGCCGGGACGGTAGCTCACGCCGGAGTCGAACGGGACGCCCATCACGGTGACGTCGGCGCGGGACACCTCGTCGAGCCGGGGGAGGCGGGCGAATGTGCTGGGTTCGGCGTAGCGCGGCGTGCGGGTGGCGTCGACGGGGCCCTGGATGCGGGTCGCGTCGATGGGGCCCTGGCTGTCGTCTGTACTCATCGGAATCCTTCGGTGTGTGCCGGAGACGTGGCGTCGTCGTATCGTTTCCTTGGAACGCATTCTTGTCAACACTTGTTTCCTATACGAGACACAACGAAGGATCGATGCATGGCGAACGACCTCGCAACCGAAGGTGCGTCGGGCGTCGACGCGCCCAGGATCGGCCCCCGGCTCAAGGCCGCCCGGCAGGCCCAGCGCCTCACCCTCGACGACCTGGCCGCGAGCTGCGGCATCACCAAGGGCTACCTGTCGAAGATCGAGCGGGACCACGCGAGCGCATCCGTCGCCACGCTGGTGCGGATCTGCGCCGCCCTGAACATTCCCGTCGGGTCGCTGTTCGAGAGCTCCGCCGCAGGTGAGGTGGTACGCGCCGACAACTACCCGCCGATCAGTTTCGGCGGGGAGCGGATGGCCGAGTTCCTGCTGACACCGTTCGGCGAGCGCCGCATCCAGTCGCTCCTGAGCCGGATCGAGCCCGGCGGCGGGAGCGGCTCGGAAACGTACGAACTGCCGGTCGACGTCGCCTTCGTCTACGTCGTCTCCGGCCGGATCTGCATTTCCTTCAACGGTCCGGGGGCCGGGGAGGACGTGTCGCTCGCGACCGGGGACGCGTTCACCTTCTCGCCCCAGTTGCCGCACAGCTTCCGCGCGCTCGGCGACGACACGGCGACCGTCTTGTGGATTCTGGCCCCCGCTCTACCGGACGACGTCCGGCCCACCTCCCGCTAGGAAACCGTCAAGCGGTTTAGGAAACATGTGTTGACAGTCACGGCTCGCCCGTTCATTGTTGTCCACATCACTCCACCGCTCAGGAGCTCAACGTTGGACATCACCAAGATTTCTCCGCGCCCGCCGGGACTGGCCGGCGCACTCCGCGCCCGCAAATCGGTCGACGCGATCGTGGCGCGCAACGACCAGGAACCCGGTCACGGCCTCAAGCGGTCGATGGGCCTGGTGCACCTCACCGCACTGAGCATCGGTGCGTCGCTGGGAACGGGCATCTTCGTCATCCTCGGCGAGGCGACACCCAAGGCCGGCCCCGCCGTCGTCCTCGCCTTCGTGCTCGCGGCGTTCACCGCCCTCTTCTCCGCCCTCTCCTACGCGGAGCTCGCAGGCAGCATCCCCGTCTCCGGTAGCTCCTACTCGTACACCTACGCGACGATGGGCGAACTCTTCGCGTGGATCTGCGGCTGGTGCCTGATGCTCGAATACGGCGTCTCGGTCGCGGCCGTCGCCGTCGGCTGGGGCGAGTACATCAACGAACTACTCCACGGCATGTTCGGCATCGCACTACCCGCCGCGATCAGCGAGTCACCGGGCGCGGGCGGCATCGTGAACGTGCCCGCCATCGTCATCGTGCTCGTCGCGGTGGCACTGCTGACTCGGGGAGCTTCCGAGAGCGCCCTGGTGAACACGGTCATGGTCGCCCTCAAGATCCTCGTGCTCGTGTTCTTCTGCGCGGTCGCGTTCACCGCGTTCCGCGCCGGAAACTTCGCACCGTTCATCCCCCTCGGCGCGGCCGGCGTGACGGCCGCCGCGTCCCAGGTGTTCTTCGCCTACATCGGGTTCGACGCCGCGTCGACCGCAGGCGACGAGGCGAAGAACGCGAAACGCGACCTTCCCCGCGCGATCATCCTCTCGCTCCTGATCGTCACGATCCTCTACTGCCTGGTCGCGATCGCCGCCGTCGGCGCGATGCCCTGGCAGGACATCGCGGGTGAGGGCGCCGCACTCGCGACCATCCTCAATGCCGCGACCACCAGCACCTGGCCCGCCATCCTCCTGTCGGCGGGCGCGGTGATCGCCATCGCCAGCGTCGTCCTCGCCGTGATGTACGGGCAGACCCGGATCCTGTACGCGATGTCGCTCGACGGTCTCGTTCCGCGGGTCTTCTCCCGCGTCAACCCGCGCACCCGGGTGCCCGTCGTCAACATCGTGGTCGTCGGCGGTGTCGTCTCCGCGCTCGCCGGCTTCGTGCCGCTGGGCGAACTGGCCGACGCGACGAGCATCGGCTCGCTGTTCGCGTTCATGCTCGTCAACATCGCCGTGATCATCCTGCGCCGCCGCCATCCCGACCTGCACCGCAGCTTCCGGACCCCGCTGTTCCCGCTGATGCCGGTGCTCGGCGTCGTGTTCTGCGCGCTGCTGCTGTTCGGCTTGGGCGTCTCGACGTGGGTGGCGTTCGCGCTGTGGATGGCAGTCGGGCTCGCGATCTACTTCGCGTACGGCGTCCGCAAGTCCGAACTCCGCAACAGCCCGGAAGGGGTGCCGGCACCATGAGGGCAGCGCTGTTCCAAGGTCCCGAACTGTCCTTCGACGTCGCGGCGAACCTCGCCGCCATCGCGTCGGCCGCGCAGACGGCGGCGGCGTCCGGGGCGTCCATCCTGGTCTGCCCGGAGATGGCGGCCACCGGCTACAACATCGGATCCCTGATCGCGGAGCGGGCCGAACCCGCCGACGGACCGATCGCGGCGCGGATCGCGGAGATCGCAGGCGAGTCCGGGATCGCCGTCGTCTACGGATACCCCGAGGCGGATGGGGGCGTCGTCTACAACAGCGTGCAGGTGTTCGACCCGTCCGGGACGTCGATCGCGAACTACCGCAAGACCCACCTGTTCGGTGAGCTCGACCGGTCGCACTTCGCCGCCGGCGACGAACTGGTGGTCCAGTTCGACCACGCCGGAATCCGGTGCGGACTCCTGATCTGCTACGACGTCGAGTTTCCGGAAGCCGTTCGCGCACATGCCGACCGGGGAACCCAGTGGCTCGTCGTCCCCACAGGCCTGATGAGCCCGTACGAATTCATCGCGGAGAGCGTCGTCCCCACCCGGGCCTACGAGAGTCAGCTGTTCGTCACGTACGTCAACCGGTGCGGCACCGAAGCCGACCTCGACTACTGCGGATCCAGTTGTGCGATCGCGCCCGACGGCACCGAACTCGCCCGCGCCGGCCGCCACGAAGAGCTGGCGATCGTCGACCTCGAACTCGACGTCCTCCACCGATCCCGCCGTGAGAACACCCATCTCGACGACCGACGCGTCGACCTCTACCCCTTCATGCAGGAGAAGACTTCATGACGATCCCCGTCACCCCGGACAGCACCGCCGCGGACACCGATCCCCGGCCGCTCACCATGTTCGGCCCCGACTTCCCGTTCGCCTACGACGACTACGTCACGCACCGCTCGGGTCTCGGCGCGGTGCCCACCGATCGCCACGGCACCGAGGTGGCAGTCATCGGCGGCGGACTGTCGGGGATGGTCACCGCGTACGAGCTGATGAAACTCGGCCTGAAACCGATTGTCTACGAGGCTGATCAGATCGGCGGCCGGATGCGGTCGCATCCGTTCGACGGGCACCCGGACGTGGTGGCCGAGATGGGTGCGATGCGGTTCCCACCGTCGTCGACCACCCTGTTCCACTACCTCGACGCCATGGGACTGCGGACCGAGGCGTTCCCGAACCCGCTCGCCGACAGCACCCCCAGCACGGTCATCGACCTCAAGGGCGAAAGCTACTACGCGCAGCACCTCGACGACCTGCCGCCCGTGTTCCGGGAGGTCTCGGATGCGTGGCAGCGCACGCTCGAGGATCACGCCGAGCTGATTCCGCTCCAGCAGGCGATCCGCGACCGTGACACCGCCGAACTCAAGCGCATCTGGAACGACCTGGTGGTCCGGCTGGACGATCAGACGTTCTACGGCTTCCTCGCCTCGTCGAAGCACTTCGCGTCGTTCCGGCATCGGGAAGTGTTCGGGCAGGTCGGTTTCGGAACGGGTGGGTGGGACACCGACTTCCCCAACTCGATTCTCGAGATCCTGCGCGTCGTGATCACCGCCGCCGACGACCACCACCGCGGCATCGTCGGCGGGTCGCAGCAACTGCCCCTGCGCCTGTGGACCGACACCCCGGCGGGGATGGCGCACTGGCCGGACGGCACGTCGGTGCGCGCGCTGAACGGCGGAAGCACCCGTCCCCGCGTCACCGAGGTCCGGAGGACCGCACCGCACCAGGTGACGGTCACCGACTCGTCCGGGGAGATCCGCACGTACCCCGCCGCGGTCTTCACGGCGCAGAGCTGGATGCTGCTCAACAACATTCACTGCGACGACGACCTGTTCCCGATCGACCACTGGACCGCCATCGAACGCACCCACTACATGGGGTCGACGAAGGTGTTCGCCCTCGTGGATCGCCCGTTCTGGAAGGACAAGGATCCGGTCACCGGCCGCGACCTCGTCAGCATGACCCTGACGGACCGGATGAGCCGCGGCACCTACCTCCTCGACCACGGTGACGACAAGCCCGGCCTGATCTGCCTGTCCTACACGTGGTCCGACGATTCGCTCAAGCTTCTGCCGCTCGACGCGACGGAGCGGATGAACCTCATGATCAAGTCGCTCGAGGAGATCTACCCGGGAGTCGACTTCCGCAGTCACATCATCTCGACCCCGGTCACGCTGTCCTGGGAGACCGAACGCGACTTCATGGGTGCGTTCAAGGCGAACCTCCCCGGCCACTACCGGTACCAGGAACGGCTGTTCAGCCATTTCGTCCAGGACGAACTCGACCCGCGACACCGCGGCATCTTCCTCGCCGGCGACGACATCTCGTGGACCGCGGGCTGGGCGGAGGGCGCCGTGCAGACCGCGCTCAACGCCGTCTGGGGCGTGATGCACCATCTGGGCGGCGCCGCCCCGGCCGACAACCCCGGCCCCGGCGACCGGTACGCGGAACTCGGCCCGATTCGTTTGTGCGACTAGCACCTGTGAGTACTTAGAGCGTGTCTCATGTGGATGAAGTGATGTGTGGGACATAATGTGACGCGTGGTAGATGAGTTGTCACTGAGGTTGTTTCCGGATGCGTTGTGGGAGATAGTCGAACCGTTGATACCGCCTTTTGTCGCCCGGCCACAGGGAGGCGGCAGTGCGCCGGCCGATGACCGGGCGGTGTTCACCGCGATCGTGTACGTGCTCACCAGCGGATGTGCGTGGCGGCACCTGCCGCCCTCGTTCGGGGTCACGGTTCCTACTGCGCACCGAAGGTTTACCGCGTGGGTGGCAGCCGGGGTGTTCGAAAAACTGCATCGTAAGGTGCTCGACCAACTCGGTAGTGCGGGCGAACTCGACTGGACGGCAGCAATCCTGGACGCGGCAAGCGTCCGGGCAAAAAGGGGGGATCGCTGACCGGCCCCAGTCCCGTCGACCGCGGCAAGAAGGGATCGAAGATCCACGTCCTGTCCGAAACAAACGGAATCCCACTGGTCGTGGGCGTGACCGGGGCGAACACCCACGACAGCACGATGCTGCAACCAATGGTGGCAGCGATTCCGGCAACGAAGTCCAGGCGCGGACCACGCCGACGCAAGCCGGGAAAGCTTCGCGCCGACAAGGGCTACGACTACGACATTCACCGACGGTGGCTGCGCGAACAAGGCATCGTCCCGCGGATCGCCCGCCGCGGCATCGAGCGAAACGACCGCCTCGGCCGGTACCGGTGGAAGATCGAACGCACCATTGCCTGGCTCACCGGCTACCGACGTATGACCATCCGCTACGAACGCCACGGCGAACACTTCGCCGGCTTCCTTCACCTCGCCGCCGCACTCACCTGCTTCAAGAAACTCCCCACATGAGACACGCTCT
>NZ_JBLWIT010000016.1:0-49512 GCF_048381435.1 Rhodococcus mengyinensis
GGCGGATTCCAGTGAACGTCGCAACACCCGACGCTAATCGGAGGTTGCGATGCACGACTCGACACAGCCCAACAGTGGGCACCCCGGTGTTGCTCTGACGGAGAAGCGGGAACAGTTCGCTCGGCTGATCCGGCAAGGGGTTGGTAACTCCGAGGCGTGCCGCCGTGTCGGAATCAACCGCCGGACCGGGACACGATGGCGGTTCGGGCGCACAATCACCAATACGGCCGGCGAGCCGGTGCACTATCCGCCAGTGACTTCTGACGTTCGCACGCGGCCTCGCTCGCCCCGCTACCTGTCCCTGGACGAGCGGATCATGATCGCAGATCTCCGCCGGGCCGGCTGCGGTGTCCGCGCGATCGCATCCGAGCTCAACCGATCACCGTCGACGATCAGCCGGGAGCTACGCAACAACGCCACCGACAATGAGTACCGTCCGCACGCTGCCCAGCGGCTGGCCGTGCACCGGATCGGGCGCCCTCGCGCCCGCCGCCTCGATACCGACGCCGTCCTGGGCGCGCACGTCGCACAGTTGCTCAGCGACCTGAAGTTCAGCCCGGAACAAGTCGCGCATCAGCTCCGCGTCGATTTCCCCGGCCAACGAAACCGGCATCTGTGCCCGGAGAGCATCTACCAGGCGATTTATGACCAACGGTGCGGCCTGACACGGCCCGCGAAACGGTCCTTGCGGACCGGCCGATACCGGCGTCGCCGCCGCCTGTCGGGCTTGGAACGTCGCGGCCGGTTGACGAATATGACGATGATCGACCAACGACCCGACGAGGCGGCCGACCGCAGCGTGCCCGGGCATTGGGAAGGTGATTGCATCATGGGAGCGGGGAACAAGACGGCGATCGGCACGCTGGTCGAACGACGAAGCCGGTACTGCATGCTGATTCACCTTCCCGGCCGAAACCGTGCCCAGGAACTTCGTGACGGCATCGCGGCGGCGATGGCAGCACTGCCGCCGCAGCTTCGGAAGACCCTGACCTGGGATCAGGGCAAGGAGATGGCATTGCACCAGCAGATCTCCGCCGAGACCGGCCTGGACGTGTTCTTCTGTGACGCCCACTCGCCGTGGCAGCGCGGCAGCAATGAGAACCTCAACGGGCTTCTGCGTCAATACTTTCCCAAGAGCAGCGACCTCGGCATCTATACGCCGGAGCGTCTGGTCGAGGTTGCCTCCCAGTTGAATAGTCGACCCCGCAAGACCCTGGAGTGGGCAACTCCGGTCTCGCTTCTTACTGAGATACCGTCATCCCACGACAGGCCCAACTGTTGCGACGTTCGCTAGATTCTGCCCCACGAATTCCGGCCCCGGCTGAGGTGGCCGGTGGTTGCGGACGGGTGGTGCGGCGTGTCGGCACGAATCTTGGCCCCACCCGGGTTCGGATTCTCCTCGTTGGACGTGTTTCAGCGAGGGAGGACCGGTGAAGAGATCGGGTTCGCGGATGGAATTATTCGAGCAGATCCGCCGTGATCGGCGGGATTCGGAATTGTCGATTCGGGAGTTGGCCCAGCGGCACGGGGTGCATCGACGCACGGTGCGGCAGGCGTTGGCCTCGGCGGTGCCACCACCGCGCAAACCGTATCGCCGCCGGGTCCGGCCGGCGATCGATGACTGGGCCGAGCTGATCGATTCCTGGCTGATTGCCGACCAGCAGGCGCCGCGCAAGCAGCGACATACCGCGCGGAGGGTGTGGCAGCGGTTGGTCGCCGAGCACGGGGCGACGATGTCGGAAGCGACGGTGACCCGGTATGTGCGCCGCCGACGCAGCGAGTTGGGGCTGGTCGAGGTCGAGGTGACGGTGCCGCAGACCCACCTGCCGGCCGCGGAGGCGGAGGTTGACTTCGGGGAGGTCTACGCGGTCATCGGCGGGGAGATGACCAAGTGCTGGATGTTCGTGATGCGCCTGTCGCATTCGGGGCGGGCCTGTCACGTGGTGTTCGGCACCCAGGCGCAGGAGGCGTTCTTCGAGGGACACGTGCGGGCCTTCGAGTGGTTCGGCGGTGTGCCGCATCGTATCCGCTACGACAACCTCAAACCCGCTGTGGTGCGGGTGCTTCGGGGCCGTGACCGGGTCGAGTCGGACCGATTCGTCGCCCTGCGCAGCCACTACGGCTTCGATTCGTTCTTCTGTATCCCCGGCCGGGGTGGCGCCCACGAGAAAGGCGGCGTGGAAGGCGAGATCGGCAGATTCCGGCGCCGGCACCTGGTTCCGGTGCCGAAGGTCGCGTCGTTGACCGAACTCAACGAGAAGGTCGCCGCCGCGGACCTGATCGACGACACCCGGGTCATCGGGGCCGACCGATCACGGTGGCCGCCGCGTTCGCCGACGAGCAACCCGCGTTGCTCCCGCTGCCTGCTGAGCCGTTCGACTGCGCGCGACTGTTGTATGCGCGGGTCGACACCCATGCGCGGGTGTCGGTGCGGCAGAACTTCTACTCCGTGCCCGCCCGCTACGCGGGCCGGCGGTTGCCGGTGCGGCTGAGCGCGGGCCGGGTCGAGGTGCTCGACGGGTCCAGGATGGTCGCGGTTCACGACCGGGCCTTCGGCCGGTTCACCGAGGTCCTCACCCTCGATCACTACCTCGAGGTGTTGATCCGCAAACCAGGCGCCCTTCCCGGGGCGACCGCGTTGGCGCAGGCCAAGGCGGTCGGGGCGTTCACCGTCAGCCACCAGCGGTACTGGGACAGCGCCCGCAACCTGCTCGGTGACCGCGCCGGCACCCGCGCCCTCATCGACGTGCTGCTCGCGCACCGCGGCCTGGCCCCCGAAGTACTGCGCCAGGCCCTGGACCGGTCCATCGAGACCGGGTGCATCGATCCCCAACTCGTCCTCATCGATGCCCGCCGACTGGCCCGCACCGATTCCACCCCCGCGGTCCCGATCGGAGTGCTCACCCGTTACGACCGTCCCGTTCCGTCGTTGACCGCCTACGACACCCTGCTCACCGGAAGCTGAGTAAGTGTTTGGAAAGCTGTGCGATTTCGGCCCCGAAACGAATCGGTGACTCATGATGGGGGATGGGTTCTCGTAAGCAGCATCGCAAGCCGAAGCCGTATCCGTCCGATCTGACCGATGCGCAGTGGGAGTTGGTCGCACCGATGGTCCCGGTACCTTCGGCTGGTCGCCCGCCCATCCACTCGCGCCGCCGGATCGTGGACGCGATCTTGTATGTCAACCGCACCGGCTGTTCCTGGCGCCAGTTGCCGCATGATTTTCCCAAGTGGGAGACGGTGTACTGGTACTTCAAGGTGTGGAACGAGTCTGGGGTGACCGACCGGATCCACGACGCACTGCGGGCGCGGGTGCGCGATCGCGGTGGGCGGGATCCGATGGCCTCGGCGGGGATGGTCGACGCCCAGGCGGTCAAGGGTGCCGACACCGTCGGGACGGACACGCGCGGTTGGGACGGCGCGAAACGAGTCAATGGGCGCAAAAGGCACTTGGTGACCGATACGCTCGGCCTACTCGTGGTGGTGTTGGTGACGGCGGGGAGTGTGCAGGACCGTGACGGCGGACGCCGGGTACTGGCGCGGGCGAAGACGGCGATGCCGTCGATGGTCGTGGTGTGGGCCGACGGCGGCTACGCCGGGAAGCTGGTCGCCTGGATCGACACGCACTGCCGCATCGCACTGGATATCGTTCGGAAACCCAAAGGGCAGCGTGGGTTTGCTGTCCTACCGCACCGCTGGGTGATCGAACGGACGCTGTCGTGGCTGGTGCGCTGTCGCCGCCTCGACCACGACTACGAGCGCCTCCCCGCACACTCGGAGGCATTCATCAAGTGGGCCATGATCGGGCTCATGACACGACGACTCGCACCGACACCGGGACGCCGCCCATGGCAATCGACCCGCGCATCGTGACCATTTCCAAACACTTACTCAGGTGAAATGCGCATCGTGGGGTCATCCGGATAGTCGATCGGCAGGCGATTCGAGATCTGCTCCGGACTCCACGCCGTCGCCCACCGACGATCACCGCGCCGAGGCTTGTTGCGGCCAATCCAAGCCGCATCCGGACCGGACACCACGGTTCCATCGTCGGCACGAATCACACCGGACAGCTTGTCCTGCACATATTCTCGTAACCGATCGTGTTCGGCGAGCTTCGCCGGCTTCGGGCGCCTCGCGGCGAGATCGGCCTTCCACTGCGCGGTCGACGCGCGATACTCGAGCTTGCCATTGCGGGTGGCGGCGTTCCGCCGCAACTCTCGCGAGATCGTCGACGGTGACCGTCCGATCCGGTCAGCGATGTCGCGCATACTCATACCCTTGGCTCGCAGCAGCGCGATATCCTCACGCTCGGTGAACGACAGGTACCTCCCCGAGACCGGGGTCAACTCGATCGGTGGCATCCCACCAGCCTGGCGGAACCACCGTGTCCCTACCGGCCCCGACACGCCGCATGCGGTCGCTGCGTCGTCGCTCGTGAGACCCTCGGCGATCCGCGTCCAGAATGCCCGCTCTAGATCTCGGCGTATCGGAGGACGTCCCGGTGACCGCATCACCGCACGCCCCGTCAACGCTGCCGCCCACCCGGGTGGTCGTCCCATCCCACACCTCCGTTATCGAGGTGTTGCTTCCACCGGTTGAGCCTGGTCATACCACCATGATCATCATCGGGATCGATGCGCACAAGCGCACCCATACGGCCGTTGTCGCCGATCAGAACGGAAGCCAGCTGTCGACGAGAACCATTCGGACCACCAGCAAGGACCATCTGGCGCTGCTGCGTTGGGGCGCGGAACAATGCGACGATCGCATGTGGGCGGTCGAGGACTGCCGGCACCTGAGCCGCCGCCTGGAGCGGGACCTGTTGGCCGCCGGAGAACGGGTCGTGCGGGTGCCGCCGAAGCTGATGGCGAATGTGCGCGACGGGGCCCGTACCTACGGAAAGTCTGATCCGATCGACGCGCTCGCGGTGGCTCGTGCCGCCCTTCGGGAGCCAAACCTACCGGAAGCCCGTCTCGACGGTATGGAGCGAGAAGTCCGGCTGCTGGTCGATCACAGGGACGATCTCGTCGCCCAACGGACTCGCATCATCGGGCGGTTGCGCTGGCACCTGCACGAACTCGATCCTGGCTGGACACCGCCGAAGAGGTTGGATCGGGCCAGCGCCTACGACAAGATCGAGGCCTTCCTGTCGGAGTTGTCGGGGCTCGTGTCGGACTTGGCGACGCGCCTCGTCGACCATCTCCGGCGCCTCACCGTCGAGATCAAGGAACTCGCCACCGAGATCACCACCCGAATCACGGTGCTGGCACCGTCATTGCTGGCCATCCCCGGATGCGCGCCGCTGACGGCGGCCAAGCTGATCGGTGAGACCGCCGGCGTTGATCGCTTCCGGTCCAAGGATGCCTTCGCCCGCCATAACGGAACCGCACCGCTGCCGGTGTGGTCGTCGAACCGCGCACGACATCGTCTCTCGCGTACGGGAAATCGGCGGCTCAATGCAGCAATCCATATCATGGCACTCACCCAGGCTCATTGCCACGACGATGCTCGTGCACTCATGTCCCGGCGTAAGGCCAACGGCGACGGTGGCATGGAAGCTCTGCGCATCCTCAAGCGCAGACTTTCCGATGTCGTCTATCGCGCCATGCTCGCAGACCGACCATTGATGGGCTCCGCTACCGCTGCTTGACAGAGGAGCAAGTGACACTTGCCGATCTTTCAAGGGTGCCCGAGTACGGCGCAGTCACGACTACGCCCGCAGCGGCGTCACCAGCCTGTTCGCGGCGTTCAACATCGCCGACGGCACGGTGATCTCCGAGCTTCACCGACGTCACCGGGCCGTGGAGTTCAAGAAGTTCCTCACCGCGATCGACAAGGCCGTCCCCGACGAGTTGGACGTGCATCTCGTCTGCGACAACCTGGCCACCCACAAGACGCCGGCAGTGGGCGACTGGTTAGCCAAGCACCCACGTTTTCACGTCCACTTCACCCCGACCGGGTCCTCCTGGATCAATCAGGTCGAGCGATGGTTCGCATTCCTGACCGATCAGCTGCTCCGCCGTGGTGTACACAAAAGCGTTGCAGCATCGGAGAAAGACGTTCGCAACTGAATCAAGACCTGGAACGACGACCCGAAGCCGTTCGTCTGGCACAAGACCGCCGAGGAGATCCTCGATTCCCTCCGCCAAATATACCTCACGAATTTCTGACGCGGGACACTAGCCACCGGCGAACGGAGGAAGAACGTCCACCCTGTCTGACATCTGGTAGGTCAAGTCTCGGGTGATTTCGCCTCCAACCAGATAGGCCGATATCGGCAATAGTTGGGCGATTCCTTGGCCGTACTGCTTGAGCAACTGCTTGTGCAGATCGCCGAGAGATGGTGACTCCGTGAACGTGATCGTTTCCTCGTCTCGCCCGATGATGTCCGCAGCCGCGGCGAAATAGCGGATGCGTATGTGTCTTTCAGCCACCGATTGCTCCCATGCTTCTGACGGGTGGTGCGAATCCGGCGTTTCCGATTTCATGTCCGAACGGTTTGCGCCACATTGCATCGCGCCAGGAGTGTGCGAGTTCTTGGTCGCTTGCGCCGGCACGCAGGGCGGACCGGAGGTCGGTCTCGTTGTCACTGAATAGGCAGGGGCGAACTGTCCCTTCCGCGGTCAGTCTCGTGCGATCGCAGTCCGCGCAGAATGTACGGGTTACCGAGGCGATGATGCCGACCCGAGCTGGGCCGCCGTCGATCGCCCATTCCTCGGCGGGGGCCGATCGATCGATCCGGCCGTGCGGCGTCAACCGGAAGCGTCGTCGGAGGACACCGAGGAGGTCGTCTGCGGTGACTGTGTTGGTGCGATTCCAGGTGCGGTCCGCGTCGAGCGGCATTTGCTCGATGAAGCGTAGGTGCACGTTCTCGTTCAGGCACCACTGCAGCAGGTCCTCTGCTGTGATGAGGGTGTCGGCGTTGAGTACCGCGTTGACTTTCACCGGGGTGAATCCGTGGATGCGGGCTGCCCGGATACCGGCGAGGACGGACGGCAGACGGTCCCGGCGGGTGAGTCTGGCGAACAAAGCGCGGTCGACAGTGTCCAGCGAGATGTTCACTCGATCGAGTCCGGCTTCGGCGAGGCGCCCGGCGCGTCGGTCGAGTCCGATCGCGTTCGTGGTGATCGACAGTGGGAGCTGAGAATGCAGCTGTCGGCAACCCGCGATGATCTTCTCGAGATCGCGGCGTACGAGTGGTTCACCGCCGGTGAACCGCACTTCTCGTATCCCGAGGTGGCGGACCGCGATGTCGACGAGTCGAACGATCTCGGATGCAGTCAGCAGGGCATGCGAGTCAATTGGGGGTAGCCCTTGTTCGGGCATGCAATAAGTGCATCGCAACGTGCATTTCTCGGTTATCGAAACCCTCAGGTCGCGTGCGACTCGGCCGTATTCGTCGATCAGCTCCGGATGTGGTGGGCGCCCTGGTTGAACACCACGACTGCGAATCGTTGGGAAACCCAGGCCGACCGACGTCACTTGGCCGGCGCTTCGAGGTTGGATGCCGGTGCCCCGACCCACTCGATGGTGCCGTCGGCGAAGGTTTGGTGTTTCCAGATCGGAACGCAGACCTTGATCCGGTCGACCAGAAGTGTGGAGACGGTGAAGGCATCTGCTCGGTGCGGAGCGGCGACAGCTGTCACCAAGGCAAGATCACCCACACGGAGCGTGCCGACCCGGTGCACCGCGGCGACGGAGAGCCCGAACTGCTGTGCAACACCTTCGCAGCAGTCGCGTAGAAATCGTGCGGCGTCGGGATGGAATCGGTATTCGAGGCCCGTAACGATCTGGCCGTTGTCGAGGTTGCGCACGACGCCGGTGAACAAGACCGTGGCGCCGTTTTCGGGACCGGCGACCGCGGCGTTGACAGCGACGGGATCGATCGGTTCCGTGGTGATGCGGGCGAGTACTTCGGTCATGCCGTTCTCCTCGTCATCCAGGGAAGGATGGCTCTGGGCCGGAGGCGACCTCCGCCTGGGTTCCGGATGTGCGCTGTGTTGAGGATTCTTCGTGCTCGTGGATGGGGCATTCGTGCGCGGGCTCTGTTCCAATGCGGTTGATTTCCGCGGCCGCCTCCTCGACGGCGTCGACGATTCCGACGTATCCGGTGCATCGGCAGATGTTGCCGGACATTTCTTCGCGGATCCGCTCCCGGCTGGGTTCGACTTCCCGGTGGAGAAGGTCGAGTGCTGACATGAGCATTCCTGGGGTGCAGAACCCGCACTGAAGGCCGTGGCGGTCGCAGAACGCCCGCTGCAGGGGGTGCAGTGTGCCGTCGTCGGCGGCCATGCCTTCGACCGTGGTGACCGACGACCCATCGGCTTGGACGGCGAACATCAGACATGCCCGCACGGGGCCACCGTCGACCAGGACGGTGCAGGCTCCGCAGACGCCGTGCTCACATCCGAGGTGGGTGCCGGTCAGCCCGAGATCTTCGCGGAGCGCATCAGCGAGGGTCTTGCGGGGTTCGATGTCGATCGCGGCTCGTTCACCGTTGACGGTCAGTTCGATACGCATCAGTTCACTCCTGCCTTGATTCCTATTGCCTGGGTCAGCGCTCGGAGCGTGAACTCCTCGGTCATCGCGACTCGGTAGTCGGCCGATGCGTGCAGATCCGACGCTGCGGTGATCGCGGTCGCGGCGACGCGCGCCGCCTCGGCGATCCTGTCGTCGGTCATAGGCCCTGCCGCGAGGATCGCTTCGGCCGCCAGGGGCCGGATGGGTACGGCGCCGACACCGCCGATGGCGATCCGCACAGTGCCGGCCACCTCGGCGACGGCGACGGTGACGAGGCCGAAGTCGCCGTGCCGGCGGGCGAATTCGGCGAATCCGGACCGTTCCGGGACCGGGAAGTCGACGGCGGTGACGATCTCGTTTTCGTCGAGGGATGTCTCAAGGGGGCCGACGAAGAGGTCGTCCACCGAGAGTGTGCGTTTACCGCCGGGCCCGTGGACGTGAATAACCGCGCCCAGCGCGGTCGCCACGACCGGTAGCTCCGCGGACGGGTCGGCGTGGGCGATGCTGCCGCCGGTGGTGCCCCGGGTGCGGATGGCGCTGTGGCCGATCCACGTTGCCGCCTCCGACAGCAGGGGCAGGTGGGTTTGCTCGATCAGCATGGAGTGGCGGACGAGGGCACCGACTCGCACGGTGGTGTCGTCGAGCTTGTCGATGGTGTCGAGTCCGGGCACGCGGTTGATGTCGACCAGGATCGTCGGGCGCCCGAGGCGCATCGCCAGGACCGGGACGAGACTCTGTCCCCCGGCCAGGACTTTGCCGTCGCCGCCCGCGGATTCCAGGGTCTTGACGGCCTCGGCGATGCTGGAGGGTCGGCTGTAGTCGAATGGTGCAGCCTTCATGGGTGCATCCTCACTTTCCCACGAATTTCGGCGAGCGGTTCTCGGCTCGGGCGAGCTGGCTCTCGGCGAAGTCCTCGCTCGCCCAGCACTGATCGAACTCGGCGTCGAGCCGGTCGTCCCAGATGTCGGGTTCGGTCAGCGCCTGCACAGCGTGCTTGGAATACATCAGCGAGAGCGGGGCATAGGAGGCGATCTCCTGCGCGAGCTCACGTGCATCGTCGACGGTACCGATGCGGTCCGTGAGCCCACGGGCGAGCGCCGCCGGTGCGTCGAGGGTGTCGCAGGCGAGCAACACCGCGCGGGCGGTTCCGCCCCCGGCCAGTCCCGCAAGCCGGCGGATCGTCCACGGGTCTACGGCCAGCCCGTTGCGGGCCGTCGGGATCGCGAACTTCGCGCCCGGTGCGGCGACGCGCAGGTCGCACGCGATGGCCAGCTGCGTGCCGGCCCCGATCGCGGGCCCGTTAACCGCAGCGATCACGGGAATCGGTGCCGAGGTGATCGCACGCAGTGCGGTGTAGAGGGCGGTGCGGAACCCGTCGCCGTAGACGCCGCCGAAGTCGGCACCGGCACTGAATGCGCTCCCGGCGCCGGTGATGACCAGTGCCCGCCGCCCCGACGACACACATCCCTCGACGGCGGCGGTGAGCTCGGTCAGGTGCGCAATGTCGAGGGCGTTGCGCTTGTCGTGACGATCGAGGGTGATCTCCGCGAAGTCGCCGTGCTCGGTCAGGGTGATCATCGCAGCGCCTCCCACAGGGTGGCCGGTGTGATCGGTAGATGATGAATCTCGATACCGACCGCGTTGTGCACCGCACCGGCGAGGACTGCATTGGGCCCGAGTGTGCCGCCCTCGCCGACACCGCGTACCCCGAGAGGATTGTCAGCGGGGACGGAGATGTGTTCGATGATCATCTCCGGCACCTCATGACTGGTCGGCATCAGGTAGTCCATCAGCGTTCCGGTCGACAAGTTGCCGGAGTCGTCATAGATCAGATGCTCATACATGGCACCGCCGATGCCCTGCGCGATGGACCCGACGATCTGCCCCTCCACGACCATGGGGTTGATGACGCGGCCGGCGTCCTCGGTGCAGACCCATTTGAGAATTTTCAGGTCGCCGGTCTTGCGGTCGATCTCGATGGTGGCCGCCTGGGCACCCGCGGCGAACGCACCGCGGATCGGGTCGAAGAATCGGGTGGCTTGCAGGCCGGGTTCGATTCCTTCGGGGAGCTTGTTCGACTCCAGGTACGCGATTCGTGCCAGCTCCGCGAGCGTGGCCAGAGGTTTGGTGTCATCGGGGCCCCAGATTTCGCCGTCTCGGCAGTCGAGGTCTGACTCGTCGACTTCGTGCAGGGCGGCGGCGAGTTTGAGGACCTTGGCTTTGACCGCTTCCCCCGTTCTGTGCGCGGCACCGCCACCGATGACCGCCTGCCTAGAGGAGAAGGCGCCGAATCCCCACAGGGATTCGTTGGTGTCGCCGATGCGCACGTTGACATCGTCGTAGGGGACGCCTACCGCGTCGGCGACGATCTGGGCGATGGTGGTCTCCGAGCCTTGCCCTTGGGTGGTGACCCCGCTGAGCACGGTCACCCTGCCGTCGGGGTCGATGCGCACGGTGCACGCGTCGTGGCCGGTGCGAAACGGCATCCGCGGGCCGGCGGCGGCGGCGCGGCCGAGGCCGGTGAGTTCGTTGTAGCAGGCGAATCCGATGCCGATCGGGTTCTCACCTGTCTGTCGCCGGCGTTGTTGTTCGGCGAGGAACTCGTCGTAGCCGATCGCGTTGACGCACTTGTCCAGACAGGCCCCGTACCAGCCGGAGTCGTCGACCAGTCGACTCGGCATCCGGTACGGGATCTCCTCCGGAGTGACGAGGTTCTTCCGTCTGATTTCGAGGTCGGTCATGCCCAACTCGTCGGCGGCTGCGGTCAGCAGAGATTCCATCGCGAACACCGTTGCGGGCCTGGCCACTCCGCGGTATGGCCCCGCATAGGATGTGTTGGTGGTGACACCGCGGGTCACACAGCGGTAGTTGTCGAGCCGGTACGGTCCGGACAGCAGACCACCGGCCATGAGCGGTTCGATACCCGCGGTCCATGGATACACCGAGTAGGCGCCGACGTTGCAGGTAACGTCCGCGTCGAGGGCGAGCAGCGTTCCGTCCTCCGCGAACCCTGCCTTGACGAGGTACCGGTGGTCGCGGGCGTGGGCGGCGGCTTGCAGATGCTCGGCCCGGTCTTCCACCCACTTGAGCGGGTATCCCCGCATTTCGCGGGCCATCACACACAGTGCGAGATCCTCCGGGTAGAGCACGGCCTTGGTGCCGAACCCGCCGCCGACGTCAGGGGCGATGACGCGCACATTGGATTCGGCCAGGCCGAGTAGTTCGGCGAGCATGTTACGCACCAGATGCGGAATCTGTGTTCCCGACCAGAAGGTGAGCTTGTCGTCGACCGGATCCCACAGTGCCACTCCCGCACGGCATTCCATCGGGTTACCGGCGTGCCGGTTCGTGGTGAGTTCGCGTTCGACGACGACATGTGACCGCGCGAAGGCGGCCTCGACGTCCCCGGCATCGAACTTCCGTTCCAGCAGAACGTTATCGGGGGCTTCTTCGTGGACCGGCACCACAGGCGGGTTCCAGGCAACTACCGTGGCCGGCAGCTGCTCGTAGTCGATGTCGATCCGCTCGATCGCATCCTCCGCGACGTAGCGACTTTCGGCCACGACCGCTGCCACCGCCTCACCGGCGAAACGGGCCTTCTGCCACCCGAGGATGGGTTGCGCGGTCTCGACGTAGGACGGGAGCGCCGACTGAGCGCGCAGCGCGATCGACCGAAACGCGGACATTCCGCCGGCGAACACGCCGTACACACCCGGAACGGCCTCCGCAGGGGTGACGTCGACGTGGGTGATGGTGGCATGCCCGTACGGGCTTCGGAGAAAGGCCACATGCCGCATCCGCGGCAGCTCGAGATCGGAGACGTAGCGGCCGTGGCCGGTGATCAGTCGCGCGTCTTCCTTGCGGCGAACGGACCGGCCGACCGCACCGGTGACGGGTTCTGCAGCATGCTCGTGTGTCATGGCATCGAATACCCACCGTTGACGGACACGATCTGGCCGGTGGTCCAGGATGACTTCGGTGAGGACAGCAGCAAGATTGTCGGAGTGACGTCGTCGGGGGTGCCGAATCGGCGCAGCGGATATGCCGAAAGGATGCGCTTCATTTTCGCGTCGTCGGCGTTACCCGTATGGGCGTCGAGGCTGCCGGTCTGCACGAGTGCGATCGAGACGGCGTTTGCGCGGATCTTGTAGCGTGCGAGTTCCTTCGCAAGGGATTTCGTCAGTCCCACCGTGGTAGCCCGGGTAGTTGCGGTCACGAGGAGGCGGGATTCACCCACCCGGCCGGAGTCGCCCATCAGGTTGATGATCGAGCCCTCGACGTTGCAGTCGACCATCTGCTGGGCCACGGCTTGGGTGACGCGCAGTGTGCCGGCAACGGTGATCTCGATTTGCGGCGCCCAATCCTCCTCCGTCGTCTCCAGGAACGGCTTGCTCTGGGTGACGGCGGAATTGTTGATGAGGATATCGATCGGTCCGAGTTCGGACTTCACTGCGTCGACCGCGGCTTTCACGGCGACACCGTCTGCCAGGTCGGCGCCGACAGCGATGGCACGCACACCGAGGGTCGCGGCCTCCTTCGCTGCTTCCTCGGCACCCCGAGCGGACGAGTTGTAGTGGAAGGCCACATTGGCACCCTCGGCCGCGTAGGCCATTCCGATCGCGCGGCCGAGGCCCTTGCCGGCTCCGGTAACGAGGACGGTCTTGTCGGCAAGATCGAGGTTCATAGTCAGTTCTCCTTGGTGTAGACCCAGCGCGGTGCACCGTTGGTGGTGGTCAATCGTCCGGCTTGCATGCCGGGGAAGTGTGCGGCGAGGATGTCGGTGTCGGTGTCGGTGAATTCTCGGACGAAGTCGGCGCGGACGGTGGCGGCCGCGACGGAGTCGAAGTCGAAGGCGAAATGCCAGTGCGATTCGATGAGTTCGACTGGGGTGTGGGCGAGGTCGCCGATCAGTGCGGCACGCTGCCCCTCGCTGGAGATGATGAAGGTGGTCGATCCGGGGGTGTGGCCGGGGGTGTGCCGGGCGTCGAGTCCGGGGGCCAGAGTCTGGTCACCGGCGAAGAGTTCGAGCCGGCTTTCGAGCGGTTTGAGCTTGCGTACGGCGCCCGGTTCGGCGCCGGGGCTTTCGACGAAGTGCTCCCAGTCCAGCTTGTGCACCCGGTACGTTGCGTTCTCGAAGACGACGGCGCCCTTCTTCGTCGCCCATCCAACGTGGTCGAAATGCAGGTGCGTGAAGACCACATCGGTGATGTCGTCCGGATCCAGCCCGTGGGACTTGAGGCTTTCGAGGAACTGGCCGCCGCGGTACTTGCCGTTGTCGATCGTCCCGACACCGGCGTCGACGAGAATGTTTCGCTCGCCAGCTTGGAGGAGGTACCCGCCGACGGCGAGTTCGAGGTTTCCGTTCTCGGTGAGCAGTTCCGCGTGGTCGTCCCAGGGATCACCGGAGATCTCGGGCCGGAACAAAACTTCTCGGGGGTCCTCGTAGCCTGCGCCGTCGATAAGCGGCGTGAGAAGCAGCGAACCTATCTTCATCGGGTCTCCTCGGCGGTGCTTGCATAAGACGGGAAGACCGAGCCGGCATCGGCGAACGGTCGCTCGTGCCCGGTGCTGGTGGGAAAGATGAGGTTGATAGCGAGCGGAAGTCCGATACCCGCCGTCGGGTATCCGGCACCGAACGCAGCGGGCTGGAAGGCTGGTCCGCGTCCTCGCCCCTTTCGGGCGATCAGCGTGATCAGCGCGATTACAACCGCCAGCACTCCGGCGCCGGGCAACGCGTACTTCATCACGGTTCCGCTCATGCTGCCCATGACATCGAGCGGTTCGACCTCGTCGATCGTCTTGGGACGCACGGGTGCACTGGTGGAGCCGTCCGCGCCACCCACGATTTCCGCCTCGAGGTTCTTGGCGAACTGACCGAGGATCTTGTTGGACACATCAGCGATGACGCCGCGTCCGAAGCCCGCCGCACGCCCCGAGAGGGCGAGATCGGTGAGCACGTGGACAGCGGTGCCCGACCCTTGTTCGGAGAGGGTGGCGGTGATGGTGGCCTTGGCCCCGCCCTGGCCGCCCACGTCCTTGCCCTCGGCCGCGATGACGGCCCGGTAGCTGGCCGGATCCTTTTCGACGAACCGACCGGCGCCCTTGTACTGGGCCGAGACCGGGCCGACCTTGATCTTGACGGCGCCCTCGAATTCGTCGCCATCGAGGCTGAGGACCGCAGCCCCGGGCAGACAGGGGATCACCCGTCCGAGATCGAGGAGGGCGTCCCAGGTCTTGGCCACGGGAAGGTCCACGGAGAAGGTGTTGGTGAGTTCCACAAGAACCATCCTAACTAATAATCGTTAGTATCGAGAGTACGGAGCGTGCATCATGGTGTCAATGTTCAATCGGAACTCGCGGCGGTCGTTGCAATCACCGGGGCCGAAAAGGCACGATCGTCGTGCAATAGTTCATTGCCCCAACCTTTTTGGCGACCACGAGGATGTTCGTCGCGGTGCGATGGGCCCCACAGAAACGGAGTTCGAGAAATGAGCGCAACAGCAATCGACGTGCCGGAGCACCTGACGGTGGCGGACTTCGCGGTGCGCCGCGCGGCCACCACACGGTGGTCGGACAACGACATGTACGGCCATCTGAACAACGCGGTGTACTACCAGCTCTTCGATGCAGCGATCAACAGCTGGCTCATCGAGCAGTCCGGGTTCGACCCGGTCACCTCCCCCACCCTCGGTGTCGTTCTCGAGTCCGGATGCCGCTACTTCGAACAACTGGGTTTCCCCCAGGAGCTCGAGGTCGGAATTCGTGTGTCCCGGCTGGGCCGGACGAGCGTCACCTACGACCTCGGGCTCTTTCGTGCCGACGCGGCGAAAAACGCATCGGTCGCGGCACGGGGCCGGTGGGTGCATGTCTACGTCGACCGGGACACGCGGCGCCCGGTGCCGATCCCCGCCGAGCTGCGCCGACTGTTCGACGCGGTCGCTGGGTAGCGGAGGCAATCACGAGAGGGTTCTGTGGCTGCGGACTTCTCCGCAGCCACAGAACCGATTTCTAGGAGGTTTCGGCACCTAGCCCGACCTGGGAGCGGACCCGCAGCTCGGTGAAGGCACTGTCCTGTCGTGGGTCGGGTTTGCCGATAAGCGTTCCTATCCAGCAGGCCACGAATCCGACGGGAATCGATACCAGCACTGGGAAGGTCAGCGGGAAGGGGGCGCTCTCGGCGCCTCCCGGCCACACCTGGGGGCCGAGGATGATCAGGGCGACCGAGGTGAGCAGTCCGGCACCGATTCCGATCACCGCGCCGAGGGTATTGAAGCGCTTCCAGCTCAGGCTAAGTGCGAGTGCCGGGAAGTTTGCGCTGGCCGCGATCGACAGCGCCAATCCGACGAGGATGGCAACGTTGATGCCGGAACCAAGTAAGAGGGTCAACAGGATCGCGACGACTCCGACACTGCCCGCGGCGATTCTGGCGACGACGGCGCCTTCGCGTTCGGAGGCGGGTCGCCGTTTGACGACGTTGAACCACAGGTCGTGGGACAGCGCGCCCGAGGCGGAGAGCACCAGCCCGGCAACCACTGCGAGGATGGTGGCGAATGCGACGGCGCTGACCAGCGCGATGAAGACGTCGCCGCCGAAGCTTCCCTCCCCGCCGCCGAGGTATTGCGCGAGCAGTGGGGCGGTCAGATTTCCTCCAGCGGTGGCCTTTTCCGATCCGGGGGGAAGAATCGCGCGTGCTCCGTATCCGATGATAGAGGTCATGATGAAGAAGACGCCGATGATCCCGACCGCCCATCCGACCGAGCGTCGGGCGGCGCGCGCGTCGGGAACGGTGAAGAAGCGGATCAGAATGTGTGGAAGGGCCGCGGTGCCGATGGCGTAGGCCACCGCCGAGGACAGGGTGTTGAGCGGGTTCGCGCTCGACCCTCCGGGGGCCAGGTAGCCGTCGCCGCGGGGATGGTTGGCGGCGGCCGCTTCGAACAGGCTCAACGGGTTGAAGTTGAATTTCCACAGCACACCCACACACATCGCGCCGCCGACGATCAGCAGCAACGCGGCCTTGATGATCTGGACCCAGGTGGTCGCGAGCATGCCTCCGAAGACGACATAGAACAGCATCGCGACGCCCGTGATGATCACCGCAGGGGTGAAGTTCATTCCAGTGAGAGCTCGGATCAGCACGCCCGCACCAACGAGCTGGGCGATGAGGTAGAAGACGACCACCACCAGCGTGGCGAGTGAGGTGGCGGCCCGAACGGGGCGCTTGTTGAATCGGAAGGAGAGCACGTCGGCGATGGTGTATTGGCCGGCGTTGCGCATTTTTTCCGCGAACAGCAGCAGAATCAGTAGGAAGGCGAAGATCGCGGCCGTGGCCAGCACCCAGCCGTCGAATCCGGTGAGGAAGATCAGTCCGGTGAAGCCGAGGAAGGTGGCCGCGGACATCAGGTCCCCGGAGATGGCGAATCCATTCTGGACGCCGGTGACGCTGCGGCCGGCCGCGTAGAAGTCCGACTGGGTGCTCGTGCGGCGAGCGGCACAGAACGTGACGATGACCGTGATGGCGAGTACGGCGGCGAAGAAGAGCAGGCGGGTGAGGTTCATGCGCGGCCTTCCGGCGTGGGGGGATCTGAGATCGCATTCAGCGCTTCGTGTTCGAGCGGAACGAACGTCCGAGTCGATGCACGGAGGTAAGCCGCGGTGACAATCCAGACGAGCGCGAATTGCGACAGACCGAGGACATAGGCGACCGTGAGGCCCGGCAGCAGGACTTGCCCCATGAACTCGTGTGCGTAGGCGGTGAGCAACAGGAACGCACCGAACCACAGACCCGATCCGGCGAGAGCGGTTGTGACAAAGCGGGATCTGCGGTCCACTAGCTCATTGAAATGCGGTGATAGAGAGACCTTTTCAACGCTCAAATCGATGGGTGCATCCTGGGCACGCCGGGTGTTGGAGTAGTTCACTTCCATGGGCTTTCCTCTCGGGCGGGCCGCCGATATCGGCGCGCGGCAGGTACTAACTAATATGCGTTAGTATTATGTTGTGATCGTCCTCACGTCAAGATGCTCCGAGCCGACGTCGCCACACGCGCCGACCTTCCGTCAGGGCCGAGGGTCCGACGACAGATCGTCGCCCCGATTTCCGCATCCCCCTTCCCTCACCACCACCCGAGGACTACACTAACTAACAGTAATTAGTCTATCTGGAGGCATCGTGCTGCACACCGACGTGATCGCGCCCATCCCTCAACTGCTGGCCAAGCATGCGGCGGAACGGCCTGATCAGGTCGCTTTCCGCGACCCCGACAGGGCCGTGACCTACGCGGAACTCGACACGCGAACCGCGCATCTCGCAGGCCACCTTCTCGACCTCGGCATGATCCCCGGCGACCGGCTGCTGATGTATCTCGACAACTGCGTCGAAGTGGCCGAGGGATACCTGGTCGCTCCGCGAGCCGACATCGTGACCGTTTGCGCCAATCCGGGCGGAACGAGACACGAGTTCGAACACATCCTCACCGATTCCGACGCCACCGCCGTCCTCACCGACGATGCCCATCTGCCGACAATCCTCGAACTGATCGAGAACGACGAAGCCGGTACCTCGCCGGTACGAGTCGTCATCGTGACCGGTGCACGTGGTCACCACGGCTCCACGGCGGGCGTCAAAGTCGTCTACTACGACGAACTGCTGGCTGCGGCTCCTCGGCACACCGCACCCGATTCCACCGACCTCGACTCCTGGTGTTGGATGCTCTACACCTCCGGGACCACGGGCCGGCCGAAAGGGGTGCACCTTACCCAGCGCAGCTGCCTGTGGGTGGTCGGTGCGTGCTGGGTGCCGATCGCCGGACTGAGCAGTTCCGACGTGGTGCTCTCCGCCCTCCCCCTCTTCCACTCCTACGCCCTGGTGCTGTGCGTCCTGGGAGTCGCGGCCACCGGGGCCACGCAGCACCTCCTACCGAAGTTCTCCCCTACCCAGGTACTGCACGCACTCGCCGACGACGACATCACCTTCCTGCCCGGGGTGCCGACGATGTTCCGGTACCTGATGGACTCGACGACCGACCCCCGCCTCGACGCGCCGACGCTGAGACTGTGCGTCTCCGCCGGAGCGTTGATGGCCACCGCCCTCAACGAGGCATTCGAGGAGTTCGCCGCGGTACCGTTGCTGGACGGATACGGCATCACCGAAACCTCCACCATGGTGACGATGAACTCACCGACCGGAGGCAGAGTCCCCGGCTCGTGCGGCCTACCCCTTCCCGGCCTGACCGTCCGCCTCATCGACCCGGCGACCGGAACCGACGCCGCCCCCGGCGATGAGGGTGAACTGTGGGTGCAGGGCCCCAACGTGATGCAGGGCTACCACAACCTGCCGGACCCGACCGCCGAGGTACTGACCCACGGCTGGTACCACACCGGGGACCTGGCCCGCCGCGACGACAACGGATTCCTCCGCATCAGCGGGCGGATCAAGGAACTGATCATCCGCGGCGGCGAGAACATCTACCCCGCCGAGATCGAGGACGTCCTCATCGCATGCGACAGTGTGGCCGACGCAGCCGTCGTCGCCGCACCCCATGACGCACTCGGTGAGGTCCCCATCGCGTTCGTTGTCGCCGCGACCGACACCGGCATCGACGAGGACGAACTGCGCGCGCGCTGCGCAACGGCGTTGTCCTACTTCAAGGTGCCGACCGAATTCATCGCGGTGCCCGCGATCCCGCGCACCGGGTCGGGGAAGATTCAGCGCCATCGGCTGCACCGACCGGCACCGACCGCCAGCAAGTAGTGCACCGCATTTCGCTCACACCAGCCCTGTCACCGGAGCGCGCCGAGCGCAGCTGCCAGACGGCCCAGGAAGGGAACCACACGATGAAAATTCACGGAGCAGTCCTCGAGGCGAGCGGCCGCCCACGCCCCTACGCGGACTCCACACCGATCACAATCGCCGAACTCGACCTCGACGAACCCGGGCCGGGCGAGGTCCTCGTCCGGATCGAGGCCGCCGGGATCTGCCACTCCGATCTGTCGGTCGTCGACGGCAACCGTCCGCGGCCGGTCCCGATGCTGCTCGGGCACGAAGCGGCCGGGCGGGTCGAACGGCTCGGCGAGGGTGTATCGGAACTGAGTGTCGGTCAGCGCGTGGTCATGGCCTTCCTGCCCCGCTGCAATGACTGCGCCGGATGCCGGACCGACGGCAAACTCCCCTGCTCCCCCGGCAGCGCCGCGAACAACGCCGGCACCCTGCTCGGTGGCGGAATCCGCCTGCACCGCGACGGCGTCGACGTCAAGCACCATCTCGGCGTCTCCGGCTTCGCCACCCACGCGGTCGTCGATCACCATTCCGTGGTTCCCGTCGGCGACGACGTGCCACCCGAGATCGCTGCCGTGCTCGGCTGCGCTGTGCTGACCGGCGGCGGTGCCGTCATCAATGCCGGCCACCCGCAGCCCGGACAGACCGTGATGGTCGTCGGGCTCGGTGGTGTCGGGATGGCGGCCCTGATCACCGCCCTGTCCCTCGGCGAGGGCGAGGTCATCGGAGTCGACTTCAACGCCGACAAGCTCACCCAGGCAACGAAGTTGGGTGCATCGGCGACCTACACCCCACACGAGGTCGCCGAGCTGAACATTCAGGCGCCGATCGTCATCGAGGCGGCCGGGCACCCGAGCGCCTTCGAAACCGCCGTCAACGCCACCGCCGCCGGCGGAACCACCGTCACCGTCGGACTCCCGGCACCGGACGCCCGGTCCACCATCTCCCCCCTGGGGCTGGTGGCCGAGGCGCGGACCGTCATCGGCAGCTACCTCGGTTCGGCGGTACCGGCCCGCGATATCCCGCTCTATGCGCAGCTGTGGCGTGAAGGAAAACTCCCGGTCGAGAAGCTGATCTCGTCCCGGATCGCCCTGTCGGACATCAATTCCGCGATGGACCAGCTTGCCGACGGCAACGCCATCCGGCAAGTCATCGTTTTCGACGAGAAGTGAGGAATCATCTTGACCACCACCACCGCTCGAACACCCCGGCAGCTGCTGCTCGAGACCGTCCCGACCGGACTGTATCTCGGCGGCCAGTGGCGCCCGTCCGGCTCGGGTAACACGTTCCCGGTGCATGATCCGGCGACCGGCCGGGAACTCGCCGTCGTGGCCGATGCCACGGTCGCCGACGGGGCCGCCGCCCTCGACGCCGCGGCAACGGCCCAGAAGGCGTGGGCGCGCACCGCCGCCCGCGAGCGCGCCGAACTTCTCCGGTCCGCGTTCGACGCGGTGATCGCCCGAGCCGACGACTTCGCGCTACTGATGACCCTGGAAATGGGCAAGCCGCTCGCCGAGGCACGCGGCGAGGTGACCTACGGCGCCGAGTTCCTCCGGTGGTTTTCCGAGGAGGCCGTCCGGGTGTCGGGCCGATACGCGGCGGCGCCCGACGGGAAGACGCGGCTGCTGGTCCACAAGCGTCCCGTGGGCCCGTGCCTGTTCATCACTCCGTGGAACTTTCCGTTGGCCATGGCGACCCGCAAGATCGCCCCGGCGATCGCGGCCGGCTGCACCATGGTGGTCAAACCCGCCACCCTGACGCCGCTGACCACGCTGTTGTTGGCGCAGGTCCTCGACGAGGTCGGGCTGCCGGCCGGGGTGCTCAATGTCATCCCCACCTCACGGGCTGGAGCGGTCACCGGGCCGCTCATCGCAGACCCCCGGCTGCGCAAGCTTTCGTTCACCGGATCGACCGAAGTCGGCCGGCGACTGCTCGCGGACTCGGCCCAGCAGGTCCTGCGCACCTCCATGGAACTCGGCGGCAATGCGCCCTTCCTCGTCTTCGCCGATGCCGACATCGACGCCGCCGTCGAGGGCGCCGTGGCCGCGAAGATGCGCAACATGGGCGAAGCCTGCACCGCGGCCAATCGGTTCATCGTGCACGAATCTGTCGCGGACGAGTTCGCGGCCAAGCTCGCCGACCGGTTGGGTCGTCTAGTCGTCGGACCGGGCATCGAGGCGGACTCCCAGGTCGGCCCGCTGATCGACCAGGATTCCCGGGACAAGGTCCACGCCCTCGTCGAGGACGCGGTACAGACCGGCGCGTCGATCGTCACCGGCGGCGCCCCGGTGCCCGGCGACGGATTCTTCTACTGCCCGACCGTGCTGACCGGGGTGACCGCGGATGCGCGGATCCTCCACGAAGAGGTCTTCGGGCCCGTTGCTCCGATCACGACCTTCCGCGACGAAGACCAGGCCGTCGACATCGCCAACAACACCGACTACGGACTGGTTGCGTACGTCTACACCCGTGATACCGCCCGCACCCTCCGCATGAGCGAGGAACTCGAGACCGGGATGCTCGGAATCAATGTCGGTGTCGTGTCCAACCCGGCCGCACCGTTCGGCGGAGTCAAGCAGTCGGGTCTCGGCCGTGAAGGCGGCTTCGAGGGGATCGACGAGTATCTCGAGACTCGGTACGTCGGGGTCGCAGACCCGTATGCCTGACCGGGCATGCAGGAAGCCGGTTGCCGCCGCCTCGTCAGCGGGCGGCGGCCCGCTTCCGTGTCCCGCTACGGCGAGTGGCCGACGCCCGTTTGGCGCCCACCAGACTCAAGGCGTACTCGCTGTACTGCCGGGCCACCTCCTGCGCGGTCAGCTCACCACCCTCGTGAAACCAGCGGGCGATGCTCACACACATCTCCCGAATCGCGAACGAGGCGAGCTTGGGAGTCTCGACGACGAACACGCCGGCCTCCTGGCCGTCGACGATGATCTGGCGGAACGCCCGCTCGTGGTCCCGGCGAATCTGTTGCGCACTGGTGCGCTCGGGCTCGTCCAGGCTCGACGAATCCTGATTGACCACTAACGCCTCCCGGGGATGGGTGGCATGGTGCAGCGCATACACCTCGGTCGCCGCGCGCAGCCGTTCCACCGGATCCTCGACCTCGGCGAGCACCCGGTCGAAGTCCGCCACCACACGGTCGAGGGTGCCGAGGACGATCTCGCGCAACAGCGAACTCTTCGACTCCATGTGGTTGTAGAGGCTCGGTGTCCGAATGTTGAGGCGCTCCGCAACCTGCTTGAGCGAGGTGCCGTGGTAGCCGCGTTCGGCGAACAGTGTCAATGCTGCATCGAGCACGTCCGCACGAGTGACGGACGGCGCGGATGCCGAACGCTTGTCGATGTAGTCGGTCATGGGCCCCATCTTCTCAGTCGCCGAAACCGGGCGTGCTCGCCCATAAAACGAATGTTAATTAGTTTAGGTCAGTGTTTCACCTGGGAGGTATCGCATGCGCGAGATTCTCGATCAACTCGTCAGCTGGGCCGGCGAGGGAACCCGCTACGCGGTCGCCACCGTGGTGCGCACGTTTGGTAGCGCTCCACGAGGACCCGGCGCCGCCATGGCCGTGTCCGAGACGGGCACGGTGGTCGGGAGCATCTCCGGCGGATGCGTGGAAGCAGCTATCGTCGACATCGCCCACGATGTCATCGCGACGGGGCAGTCGTCCTACCAACGATTCGGTGTCTCCGACGACGACGCCTTCGCCGTCGGCTTGACCTGCGGCGGCACCATCGAAGTCATGGTCAGCCCGCACACCCCCGAACTCGGACAGATGCTCAAGTGGATGCGGCAGAGGGCAGCGACGCACACACCCGCGGCCCTCGCCGTCACCCTCGAGGGCCCCCACCCCACATACCTGTTCTACGACGGCACTCTGCACGGATCCACGGGCGAGGCCGACCTCGACCGTGCCGTCGAGATCCGGATGGCCGGCATGCTGGACGCCGGCGCCACCGCGGTTGCCGAATGCCGCGCCGGCGACCACTGCCAGTCCGCCGTGCGACTCTTCGTCCACAGTTTCGCCCCACCGCCGCGCATGGTCGTCTTCGGGGCGATCGACTTCGCCCGCGCCGTCATCCAGGTCGGCAAACTCCTGGGCTACGTCGTCACCCTGTGTGACGCTCGACCGGTCTTCGCCACCCGTGCACGGTTTCCCGAGGCGGACGAGATTGTCGTGGACTGGCCACACCGGTACCTGGAATCACAGCACCTCGATACCCGGTCAGCGATCTGCGTGCTGACCCATGATGAGAAGTTCGACATACCGCTGCTCGAACGGGCTCTACGTCTCGAGGTGGGGTACGTGGGAGCAATGGGCTCCCGCCGAACGTGCCACAACCGCGAACAGCAGCTGCGACTGCTCGGTCTCACCGACACAGAACTCGATCGACTGCACGCACCGATCGGACTCGATATCGGCGGCCGGACGCCCACGGAAACCGCAATCTCCATCGCAGCGGAAATCATCGCCGCTCGCGAACACCGGCCAGGTCATCCACTGCGGGAAGGCCTTTCGTCGATCCACACCCCGGTTCGCGAGGCGATGACCGCGGGGCCGCGTCTATGAAGGACATTCCAGCCCGGCCCGGTCCGGGCATGGTCCCATCACGGAGTGCCGCGACCGCGCCCTCGGTTGATATCAACACTGCGCGCACGACCGCCACTCAGCAGGACAGGAGCCGTGCACTAGGTCTGGCGCAGGCGCGCTGGACGGGTGGAGCGCCTGACGGTAGGCTAACTACCATTAGTACGTTCCCTCTCGGTCGCCCAACCCGGCGAGGCCCCTCATCCATGCCGCGGTTTTATCAACGATGCACTGCCACTCCCACCACGAAGGGTCAGCGAATGCGACTTGTCCTCATTGGTCCACCCGGCGCCGGAAAAGGCACGCAAGCGCAGTTGCTCTCCGAACGCCTCGGGGTGCCGCACATTTCTACGGGTGAGCTGTTTCGCACTCATATCCGACAGGAGACGACTCTGGGTAGGCAGGCCAGTCGCTACCTGGATGCCGGTGAACTCGTTCCGAGTTCGTTGACCATCGACATGGTCCGCGATCGTCTCGCCCAGCAGGACACCGAGATTGGATTCTTGCTCGACGGGTTCCCACGGTCGCTCGACCAAGCGGAAGCACTAGGCGACATGTTGGCGCAGGACGGCCGGACACTCAACGCCGTCCTCTCCTTCGAGATCAGCGACGAGTTGGTCATCGAACGCATGCTGGCACGAGGGCGGCCCGACGATTCTGAGCACGTCATTCAGAACCGCCTGCGCGTGTACGCGGAAGAGACGACCCCACTGCTCGATTACTACTCGGACCACATCATCGCAGTTGACGCGTCCGGCGAGGTAGATCACGTGAACCGTGACGCCCAGCAGAAGCTTCGCGACGTAGCGCACTCCCGCTGATCCGACCATGTCTGGATCCGTGAAGCCGGGAGAGGACGACAACATGACGCGTCGAGTGCAGGTGCGGTCGGCCCCTCCTCGGTCGGTCACGAAAGCGGATGTCTTGGAAGCCGCACTGACGCTCTTCGCCGAACGGGGGTACCACGGCACTTCACTGAAGGAAGTAGCGGAGGAACTAGGCATTCGAACCCCCAGCCTCTACAACCACATGGAGTCGAAGAACGCCTTGTTGAGGCAGATCGTGCTCCAGACACTCCACCAAGTGGTCGACGACTTCGAGTATGTGCTGGCGCAGACCAGCGATCCGACTCAGCGTTTGCGGGCGGCAACGGCTGTCTATGCGTACCGGCACGCCACCCACCGGCGCGAGGCACTGGTGGTCAATCACGAGGCGGTTCATTTGGAGGATCCCGATTGGACGGGAGCGCACGATATCCGACGTCAGCATGAGCACGGGTTTCGCCAATTGATTGCTGATGGGTGCGCTGCAGGTGTTTTCACGGTCGATTCGCCGAAGGTGGCATCGTTTGCGATTCGTGAGATGTGTGTGTCGATCGCTCGATGGTTTCGCGCCGACGGGCCTTTGTCAGCGGTAGATGTGGCCGAACAGTACAGCGCGTTCGCGCTGAGCATTGTCGGTGTCGACACAGCAGCTTCGCGGCCGGCTCCGCTGGCTCAGTCGCTGATTGATGGTGCGCATCTCCCTTCGCGTTGTCCTCTGGGACGAATCGAGGATCCGACGGCCTGAGCGGCGGCGGCGTGGACCCTAAAAGGAGTCCACGTCCGCCATCGTCCATTCCGTTGTGGCTCAGCGTCCATGCGGTGGGCTCGCCAGGGTGTCCTCCTCCCGCCGCTCGACCGTCTCAGGCGGTGGAGGGCAGTCGGACACCGCCGTCTGCCCGTGCCGACCGGAAGAGCTACGCCGCCGCCCGCCTCGACCGTGGCTACGCGGACCAGAGGGCTATCGACGCCGCTTTCTCCGGCATCCCAGGACGGCGACCGACATCGGCGCCGCCCCCTCCCAAGGGGCTGAGCAACGAAAGCCTCGACCTCGTCCGGCACGCACTGGCAGGTGGGGAAGAACTCTCCGCGACCGTCTGCGGCGAGGCCACCGGCATGGCCCGCTCCACCGTCCGCCGCTACCTCGAATACCTCGTGGAAACTGGGGAAGCCAAAGTTCGGCACAAATACGGTGGCGGCCGACCCGAACGGCTCTACCAGGTAGCCCTCTGACGACAACGGTGGCAAGACAAGTCAACTACTGTCGGCGAGTTCGGGTGCACGACAGTCGCTGTCGACTCCGCTGACGCCGACGACGGTGACATACGTTCGAGAAGAGGGACAACGTTCTGTCTTCCATCAACGTGGTAGGACGCGATGCCGGAAACCCTCTGATTCGCGCGTCTCAGCGGCCGGGAGAGCGGTGTCGTCGATCACTCACGGCGGTATTGGGAGTCGATGGTTCGGACGGTGCCCGACTTTGCGCGCATGACAATGGATTGCGTGGTGACAACGCCCGGGGTGTAGCGCACGCCGCGCAGTAGGTCGCCGTCCGTGATTCCGGTGGCGGCGAAGAAGACGTTCTCCCCACCGACGAGGTCTTCGGTGGTCAGTATTCGGTCGAGGTCGATTCCGGCAGCTTCGGCCCGGCACTTTTCGTTCTCATCGACCGGAGCGAGGCGACCTTGGATGGCGCCGCCCATGCACCGGATCGCGGCGGCGGTGATGATGCCCTCGGGGGTGCCGCCGGTGCCGATCATCATGTCGGTCCCCGATCCGGGACGGCACGCTGCGATCGCGCCTGCGACGTCGCCGTCGGCGATCAGGCGAATGCGGGCTCCTGCGCCGCGGACCTCGGCGATCAGTCCCTGATGGCGGGGGCGATCGAGGATGCAGACGGTCAGGTCGGCTGTGCTGACGCCGCGGGCGATGGCGAGGCGGTAGATGTTGTCGGCGACGGGGGCGGTGATGTCGATGAGGTCGGCGGCCTCTGCTCCGACGACGATCTTGTCCATGTAGAACACCGCGGAGGGATCGAACATGGCCCCGCGTTCGGCGACGGCGAGCACGGAGATGGCGTTGGGGATGCCTTTGGCCATCAGGGAGGTGCCTTCGACCGGGTCGACGGCGACGTCGCAGGCGGGCCCGGTGCCGGTTCCGACGTGTTCGCCGTTAAACAGCATTGGTGCTCGGTCCTTCTCGCCTTCCCCGATCACCACCACCCCGGTCATCGAGACGGTGGAGAGGAGTTGGCGCATGGCGTCGACGGCGGCGCCGTCGCCGCGTTCCTTCTCACCGCGTCCGACCCAGCCGGAGGCGGCGAGCGCGCCTGCTTCGGTGACGCGGACGAGTTCCATGGCGAGGTTGCGGTCCGGGATCAGTCCGGTGGTGGCGGTATCGGCGAGAGTCATGCTCGGGTTTCCTTTGTCGGATGCGGGACCGGGTGCGGGAGGGTTCGTCAGGATCGGGTGATCTGGGTCTTGATGCCTTCGCCGCGGCGGACCAGGTCGATGGCCTTGTCGATGTCGGGCAGCGGAACTCGGGCGGTGACCAAGGCTTCGCCGTCGATCACGCCCGCGGCGAGGGCCTGTGCGGCGCGGCCGAAGGTGTGTTGCAGGGATTGGGATCCGGTGATGGTCAGTTCCTTGGCGAAGATGTCGTATGGGGACACCTGCGCGGTCGTGTCGGGGCTCGAGACGCCGAACACGTGGAATCGGCCCGCCGAGCGCACGGCGTTCAGGCCGGCGTGGAAGCCGCCGACCGATCCGGTGGCCTCGACGACGAGATCCCAGCCCCCCGGTTGGTTGAGGTTGCCGATGTCGGCGGCGGTGCGGTGTGCACCGAAATGCCGGGCACGCGAGTGGCGCTCGGGATTGCGGTCGACGACGTCGACGCGTGCTCCGGACGCGGTGAGGAGTTGGCTGAGGATCAGTCCGGTCGGGCCGGCGCCGAGGACCAGGGCGGTGTCGCCGGGATGGATGGGCCCGATCCGGTCGAGTGCGTGCAGCACGCAGGACAGCGGCTCGACCAGCGTGGCCCACTTGCGGGGAACGGCGGGGGGCAGCGGCTGGGCGTCGACCGCCCGCACCCGGACGTATTCGGCGAAACCACCGGGCAGGGTGACCCCGTAGCCCTGCCAGTTCGCGCACAAATTCGTGCGTCCGGCGCGACACTGCCGGCAGTGGCCGCACTCGACGACGGGGTCGACGACGACGAATGCGCCCTCCTCGAGGTGCCGTGCGTCGGCGCCGCGGGCGACGACCGTCCCGGCGATTTCGTGTCCGGGCACGATCGGGAGCCGCGCCGCGGGGTAGTCCCCGTCGATGATGTGCAGGTCGGTGCCGCAGACACCGCAGCTGTCGACCTGGACGATGACGTCGGCCGGTCCGGGGGTCGGGTCGTCGACGGTGGTCAACGTCAACGCCCCGGTGCCGTCCGCGATGGCTGCGCGCACTGTCGTGTCTCCTGTCTGAGGGGTTCGGGGATCAGTTGCCGATGCGGTCGCCGCTGACCGGGTGGAACAGATGCACCGGTCCGGCACTAGTGCGCAGTCCGATGGTGTCGGCGAGGCGGGCCGGGGCCCGTCCGGGGGCGCGCGCGACCAGGGACAGCGCATCGTGACCGGCACCGACGTGGGCGTACACGTAGGATTCGCTGCCGAGTTCTTCAACGAGGTCGACCACGGCACGGATGCCGTCGGCTTCGCCGGCGAGTTCGAGTTGCTCGGGGCGGATCCCCACGGTGACGGTGTCGAGGCCCAGTTTGGCGACCTCGGCGAGTTGGTCGCGTTCGACCTTCAGGGTCGATGACCCCACCTGGACCCCGCCGGTGGTGATGGGTGCGGTGATCAGGTTCATCGCGGGCGAGCCGATGAATCCGGCGACGAAGGCGTTGACCGGCTTGTCGTACAGCTCGGTCGGCGAGGAGAACTGCTGCAGAACACCGTTCTTCAACACGGCAACGCGGTCGCCCATGGTCATTGCCTCGACCTGGTCGTGGGTGACGTAGACGGTGGTGGCGCCCAGACGCCTTTGCAGGGCAGCGATTTGGGTGCGTGTTTGCACCCGCAGTTTCGCATCGAGGTTCGACAGCGGTTCGTCCATGCAGAACACCTGCGGTTCGCGGACGATGGCCCGCCCCATCGCCACCCGCTGCCGCTGCCCGCCGGACAGCTTGGCGGGTTTGCGGTCGAGGTACTCGGTCAGGTCGAGCATCCGGGCGGCCTCGGCGACACGCTTCTTACGCTCCTCGACCCCGACACCCTGCATCTTCAGGGCGAAGCCCATGTTCTCCCCCACCGTCTTGTTCGGGTAGAGGGCGTAGTTCTGGAAGACCATCGCGATGTCCCGGTCGCGGGGGGCGACCCCGCGCATGTCCTTGCCGTTGATGGCGATGTTGCCGGAGTCGATGTCCTCGAGGCCGGCGAGCATTCGCAGGGCGGTGGACTTGCCGGATCCGGAAGGGCCGACGAGGACGACGAATTCACCGTCTTCGATCTGCAGGTCGAGGTTGTCGACGGCGAGGGTGCCGGCGCCTTCGTAGATGCAGGAGGCCTGCTTGTAGTCGATGGTGGCCATGGGATTTCTCCTGACAGGAAAGGTGTGTGGGTTATTTGATGGCGCCGAAGGACAGGCCGCGCACGAGCTTGTTCTGCGCGAACCATCCGGCGAGGATGACGGGGAGAGCGGCCATGGTCGCGGCGGCGGACAGCCGCGCCCAGTACAGGCCTTCGCCGGTGATGAAGCCGACCAGGAATACCGGAACCGTCTGCGCCTGCACGGCGGTGAGGTTGACGGCAAAGAAGAATTCATTCCACGAGAAGATCACGCAGATCAGGGCGGTGGCCGCGATGCCCGGGGAGACGATCGGCAAGATCACTTCGCGCACCGACGTCCACAGGCTGGCTCCGTCCATGCTGGCGGCCTCGAGCAGTTCGCCGGGGACTTCGAGGAAGAACGAGCGCATCATCCATACCGCGATGGGCAGGTTCATGGCGGTGTAGAGGATCACCAGGGTCCAGATGTTGTCGAGCATCCCGATGTCGTTGACGATTACGTACAGCGGGATGATCGCGGCGACCACCGGAAGCATCTTGGTGCTGATGAAGAAGAACAGGGCGTCCTTGGTGCCCTTGACCGGGTGCAGCGACAGCGCGAACGCGGCTGGGACACCGAGCAACAGCACCAGAACGGTGGAGACGGCGGTGGCGAACACCGAGTTCAGCACCGCGGTGCCCAGCCCGCTGTCGAAGACGGCCCGGAACTGGTCGAGGGTCGGGGTGAACAGCAGCTTCGGGGGGTCGGTGTAGGCGTCGGTTTCCTGCTTGAACGCCGTGAGGACCATCCAGAAGACAGGGAAGAAGAACCCCAGGCCGGCGATCCAGGCAACGACGCTCCAGGGGGAGAACTTCGTGTGCTTCTTCGGCGCCTTCCGGGCGGTGGCGCTGGGCGTGCCCTGGCCAGTGGTGGTATGGGGCCGGGTCAGTGCGGTACTCATCAGGCTGCCTCTTCCTTTCCGGTGAAGCTGGTGAAGATCAATCGCAGGGCCAGGGTGGAGACGGCGATGGTGGCGATGACGGTGACCACACCCATGGCGGCGGCCTGGCCGATGTCGAAGCCGAGGAACGCTCGTTGATAGATGTAGAACGGCAGGTTCGAGCTGGCGACACCCGGTCCGCCCTGGGTCATCATGTAGACCGCGTCGAACGTGTTGACCAGGTAGATCGCGCCGAGGACGGCACCGAGTTCGATGAACCGCCGCAGGTGCGGGAGGGTAATCTCGCGGAACAGCTGGAAGGCGTGGGCGCCGTCGACCCGGCCGGCCTCGAGGATGTCGCGGGGCATCGACTGCAGTCCGGCGAGGATCAGCAGCATCATGAACGGGGTCCACTGCCAGATCAGGTCGGTCATCACCGCGGCCATCGGGAATCGGCTGACCCAGTCGATCTGCCCGACCCCGAACGGGGAGAGAACGAAGTTGATGATGCCGAAGACCGGGTCGAACATCGAGGTCTTCCACACCAGTGCGGCAGCGACGGGGGTGACCAGGAAGGGGGTGATCAGCAGGGTGCGGACGATTCCCCGGCCGAGGAAGGCTCGGTCGAGCAGTAGCGCCAGCAGCAACCCGAGGATCACCGAGATGATCACGGTGCCGACGATCATGATGACGGTGTTGACGGCGACAGTTCGGAACTGGGCGTCCTGGAAGACGTCGATGTAGTTGTTGAGCCCGTTGAACTCTCGAGAACCCGGGCGCACCAGGTTCCACGACTGCGTCGAGTAGTACAGGGTGAACAGGAAGGGCACCTGGGTGATGACGATCATGAAGATCAGCGCCGGCAGCAACGGTCCGCGGCGGCGCCATCCCTCGGCGCGGCTCACTGACGGCTTCTGGTGTGCCCGGACCTGTGAGGTGCCGGGGCGGGGTGTGGCGATCGTGGTCATCGTCCCTCCTCCTGATAGGTCTTGCCGACCACCTCGGCGTATTGCTGGGCCTGGTCGAGTGCGTCGTCGACGCTGGTGCGGCCGGCGATCGCGGCACTGATCTGCTGGCTGACCCGGGTGCCGAGGTCCTGGAACTCGGGGATGGTGAGGAACTGGACGCCGGTGTAGGGCACCGGTTGCACGGTCGGATGCTGGGAGTCGGCGTTGTTGATCGACTCGAGGGTGATCGGCCCGTAGGCGGAGCTGATCTCGTCGTACTGCGGGATCTGATAGGTCGAGTTCCGGCTGCCAGGCGGGACCCGTTCCCAGCCGAGGTCGGCGCCGACCTTCTCGATGTACTGCTTGTTCGTCATCCAGGACACGAACTTCCAGGCGGCGTCCTTCTGATCACTCGATTCCGGGATGCCGAGGGACCAGGTGTAGAGCCACCCGGGGTTCTCCTTGACCTTCATCGGGGCGGTGGCGTAGCCGACCTTGCCGACGACCTGGCTCGATTCGGGGCTCTCGACGGTGTTCACGGCGGAGGTGGCGTCGTACCACATCGCGGTGTGCCCCTGCGCGAACTGCGTGGCACACTCACTGAAACCGCTTGTCGCAGGACCCGGTTCACCGTACTCGCGGACCAGGTCGACGTAGAACTGGACCGCCTCCTTCACCTCGGGGCTGGTGAGCTGGGCGTTCCAGTTCTCGTCGAACCAGCGGCCGCCGAAGGTGTTGATCACCGTGTCCAGTGGGGCGAGGACCTCACCCCAGCCGGGCTTGCCGCGCAGGCAGATTCCGGTCATGTCGTTGTCGGAGTCGTCGAACTGCTGCGCCCAGCCGGCCACCTGCTCCCAGGTCGGGTTGTCCGGCACGGTGATCCCGGCCTGGTCGAACAGGTCCTTGCGGTACATCAGGAACGACGACTCACCGTAGAACGGAACCGAATACATGTCCCCCTGGTAGGACAGGGCGTCCTTGATGGAGGGGATGAAGTCGTCCTGGTCGTAGCCATCGGTCTTGGCGATGTACGGGGCGAGGTTGGTCAGCCACCCGTTCTCCGCCCATTGCGGGGTTTCGTAGTTGCTGATCATCGTGACGTCGAACTCCCCGCCGCCGGTGGCGGTGGAGGCGGTGATCTTCGCGCGGGCCTCGTTCTCGGGCAGGGTCACGAATTTCAGATGGATGCCCGGGTTTTCGGCTTCGAACTGTTCGGACAACTTGATGGCGTCCTGCATCTGGGGGTTGGACACCATCGCGATGGTGACGGTGTCACCGCCGGAGCTGCCGAGCGATCCCGCTCCGGCACATCCGGACGGCGCTGTCACGTTGCTGAACGCGGCAAACTGGGAGCTGGGAGAATGTGGCGTGACCACCCCAATGCCGTCGTACAAAGGCCACCGCTACCCGGTCGAGATCATCAACCACTGCGTGTGGTTGTACTTCCGGTTCCCGCTCAGCTTTCGCGAGGTCGAGGAGATGATGCTCGAACGCGGTGTCGTGGTCAGCTACGAGACGATCCGGCGGTGGTGCGCCAAGTTCGGACAGGCCTACGCCAACCAGCTGCGCCGACGGCGGGCACGGCCCGGTGAGAAGTGGCACCTCGACGAGGTCTTCATCCGCATCAACGGCACCCAGCACTACCTGTGGCGCGCGGTCGACCAGGACGGCAACGTGCTCGACGTGCTGGTCCAGTCCAGCCGAAACGCGGCGGCGGCCAATCGGTTCTTCCGCAAGTTGCTCAAGGGTCTGCGATACGTGCCGCGGGTGATCATCACCGACAAGCTCGCAAGCTACAAGGTGGCGCACCGCGAGGTCCTGGCCTCGGTGGAGCATCGCCAGTCGAAGTATTTGAACAATCGAGCCGAGAACTCGCATCAACCTACAAGGCAGCGGGAACATGCGATGAAGCGCTTCAAATCGCCCGGGCACGCGCAACGATTCCTGTCCGCTTTCTCGGGTATTTCACCGCATTTCCGGCCCCGTAGGCACAGACTCTCGGCGCCCGAATGGCGTGCCGAGATGACCGATCGCTTCGCGGTCTGGCAGGAAGTCACCGCGATCGATTCCGCCGCCTGAGAGTGAACGGCCCGGCAGTGTCCCCGTAACAGCCTGCCCCAAACCAACTGCGCCGCTTTACTTTTATATTAACGTGACAGTGCCGTTGATAGTCAGGCATTTCACCTGCCAGTATCTGACGGCGAGCCTCGCTCGTGTCGGCAGGCCGGATGTGTTCTCGACCATTCCGTGCACACCGGCCCGAGCCAGCGCGGCGGTGACTAGCGAAAGGCGTCCCGTGGGTCAGCTGCCGGGCAGCAGTGTCTGAATATCCCGCTCTACGCGTGAGTAGTACGCGGGGCAGAAGACCGACGTAGCCGCACCCAGATAAACCCCGATCTCTTCCGGTTCATAATTGGTGTTCTGCATCTCGATGATGAGAGAACGCGTCGAATTACCTCGGATGAGGGAGTTGCACAGGCTTCTACCGATGTCCACCTTGACGGTGTCGGAGTTCTTCGAATAAACGCGGCGACTGCTCCTCGCTCAAGACCTGCGCCGCTCGCACGCCGAGCTCCCGCGCCTCGAGTGCCATGACCTTCTCTGTCAGGTCGACATCAGGTAGAGCGGCATCACCCGCGGATAGCCGTTGCAGACCAGGAACGTACGAGCGTGCCTCATCGAGTGAATCGTCCTCCGAAACGCGCACCTCTAGGACTCGGCGGCGGAGGTGACATGGGTCGTCGCCTGCCGGCACCGCGACCGTGAACGCGATACGTCCCGTTCCTGCGTCCAGACGATAGAGTCGAACGGAAACCAGAGCCGAGAACGGCACGAAATAGGGGCTGAACCAACTCAGTACTCCGGGTGTATCGGGATCAAGCAAGATGGACACGCTTTGGTGGTCGATCACTAGTCCGCCATGTGTGGTTTCGTACCACTTCTCGGACTCAGCCTCAGATCCGCCTTCAATCACGCTTGCCCCTCTCGCCGCTCGTCCACACGTCCAGATCGAAAGGCACGTCGATGTTTGTCGAGACAACCGAGTGTCGCTATGGAACGAATTGGTGTTACACGGACGTCATCGCCTTTCTGTGGTCGTCCCGAAGAACACTCCGCCTCTCTTCGGCATTACGAGCTGCGCTTCCAGCTCCGGGCCGGGATCTGGCGCACTTTTCGTGAAGGCGTTAGGCGTGTCGCCACGGTGCGCTGACCTGCGACGGGTGAGGATCGTCGGCGTGTGATTTCGAGAGCGTGCGGGCGTTGCTGCCCCACCTGGTTGGTGTCGTTGTCGCAGGGGTGCGTCGGGTCGGTTCCACGATCCGCATTTCGGCGGAGCCGAAGGGCGACCGGGGACGGTGTCCGCGCTGTGATGGTGAGTCCGCTCGCGTGCATTCCCGGTACCGCCGACAGCTGGCCGACACTGCGATCGGTGGGCATCCGGTCATGATCGATCTTCGGGTGCGCAGGTTCTTCTGTGACACCATTGATTGCACGGCAAAGACTTTCGCCGAGCAGGTACCGGGTCTGACCAAATCACGGTCGCGACGCACGCCCGTGCTCGGCGCGATGGTCACAGCGATCGGATTGGCCGTGGCCGGGCGAGCCGGGGCCCGGCTGGCCACTCGCCTCGGGGTCACAGTTGGCAGGGACACCCTGTTGCGGGCCGTCCGGGCCATGAGCGATCCGAAGGTCGGCGAGGTCAGCATCCTGGGCATCGATGACTTCGCGATCCGCCGCGGTCACGTGTACGGCACCCTCGTGCTGGACATGGTCACGAGCAGGCCGATCGATCTGCTCGCCGACCGCACTACGGACACCGTTGCCGACTGGCTGAAGGAACATCCCGGCGCCGAGGTGGTGTGCCGTGACCGCGCCGGCGCCTATGCCGAAGGCATCCGGGTCGGTGCTCCCGACGCCGTCCAGGTGGCCGACCGCTGGCACCTGTGGCACAACCTGGCCGACGCGGTGGAAAAGACCGTCACCCGTCACCGCGCCGACCTGCGTCTGCCCGTCGAGGAGGCCGAGGATGTCGATGTTGTCACCGCTGGGATCGACGAGTACGCCCGCCCAGCGAGCGAGCCGATCGATGGCCGGCTCGTCACCCGAACCCGCGAACGGCACGCCGCTGTCCGGCAGCTGGCCTCCCAGGGAATGTCGATTTCCGCGATCGGGCGGAAGCTCTCCCTCGACCGCAGGACGGTACGGCGGTTCGCCCGCGCCACCGAGGTCGAGGAGCTGCTGACCAAGGCGGAATCCCGCGCCAGCCTGCTCGACGAGTTCAAGCCCCACCTCCACGAACGCTTCAACGCCGGGTGCACCGATGCCGCCCGACTCACTCGTGAGATCGCCCTGTTGGGCTACCGCGGCAGCGACAAGACTGTCCGCCGCTACCTGCAGCCGTTGCGGAGCGCCCGCGATCCGCTTCCATCAGGACCCACTGCGCCGTCGGTCCGGCAAGCCACAGGCTGGCTGACCCGCCATCCTGATCGGCTCACCGACGACGAACGCACTGCGCTCGAGGCGCTGCTCGAACGCAGTCCCGCCCTGGCCACCACACGGGACCTCGTCCACGACTTCGCCGAGATCATGGTCGAGCGGCGCGGGCGCGACCTCGGCGCCTGGATGACGGCCGTTGACGCCAACGGAGATCGGGCACTGCGGTCCTTCGTCACAGGTCTGCGCCGAGACCTCGATGCCGTCACCGCAGGGCTGACGTTGCCCTACAGCTCCGGCCCTGTTGAAGGACACATCAACCGCATCAAAATGCTCAAACGCCAGATGTACGGACGCGCAAACCTGGACCTGCTCCGCAAACGTGTCATCCACACCGTATAGATAAGGCCGACAACAGAATCACGAAAATTGCGCCAGATCCGTTTTTCATGTCCGCCGACAATGATATCCAACTCCCGCTGCAGACTCCGGCCGACAGTCCGGCTCGGCCCTGCGGGGGGTTCCCGACAGCCCACCGTGAACACCCCTGACTGCGCGAAGGACTGGTCCTGAATGTGACTCGCTCCGCGCCCCGCAGCGGTCTTCTGTTTGCTTTGTGCATTACATATCTTGGCAAGCAATCACTTTCGAGTGCCAATAAGATATATATGTAAACTAGTGGTGTGTCTCTGATTTAGCTGATCTTTTCCAGTGCGACGCGGCCGCGCGCAACCTTGGCGAGGATGGATTCGGCGGTCGCGGTCCATTCGTACGGTCGGGGGCTTTCATTGTGGGCATCGAGGTATTCCTCAATGGAGGCGATGAGGTGCGGTACGGAGTGAAAGACCCCGCGCCGCAGAGCTTTATCAGTCAGCTCTCGGAACCAACGTTCGACGAGATTAAGCCACGAGGAGGAGGTGGGAGTGAAGTGCAGGTGGAACCGTGGATGCTTATCGAGCCAAGCCCGGACCTTCTCGTGCTTGTGAGTGGCGTAGTTGTCCAGGATCAGATGGATCTCCAAGTCCTTGGGCACCTCACGGTCGATGGTGCGCAGAAATCTCAAGAACTCCTGGTGACGGTGGCGCGGCAGGCACTGGCCGATCACCTTGCCGGTAAGGACGTCGAGCGCGGCAAACAAGGTGGTGGTGCCGTGACGCTTGTAGTCGTGGGTCATCGTCTCGCCGCGGCCCTTGATCATCGGGAGCGAGGCCTGGGTACGGTCGAGGGCTTGCACCGACGACTTCTCGTCCGCGCACAACACGATCGCCCGCTCGGGCGGGTTCAGGTACAGACCGACGACGTCGACGAGCTTGTCCTCGAATCGCGGATCGTTCGACAGTTTGAACGTCTCGACCCGGTGCGGCTTGAGTCCGCGAGCGGACCACACGCGCTGGACGGTGTCCTTGGAGACCCCGACATACTCTGCCATCGTCCGGCAACTCCAATGAGTCTCGCCTTTCGGGCGGTAGTTCTGCGTCAGATCCACAATCTTCTCGATCGTTTCCTGTGGGATCGAGGGCTTGCGGCCACGACCCTTACGTACCTCTCCCAACCGCGCCATCCCGTCCTCGGCGAACCGTGCCCTCCAGTTCGCCACCGATCCCGGCGATACCGACAACGCCTGCGCGATAGCCGTGTTAGTGCCGCATCAGGCAACGTTTGCCTTGTTGACAATTTCCCGTAATTTCTCGTCGGCGGCGTGCTTGTTCCGCCAGATGATGTAGCGGCGGATCATGCTGGACTGCTCGCGATGAGAGGCATGGTCGGTGCCGTCAAGCGCGAAGTAGCGCAGTGCGGTGAACTGCGCCTCGATCCGGTTCAGCCACGAACTATTCGTCGGTGCGTAGGCGATCTCGACGTTGTTCGCCTCTGCCCAGTTTGCGACCCGACGACACCTGCGCGTGGTCAGGTGCGGCGAATAGTTGTCGCACACGATCGCCAGCCGAACGTCCGTCGGGTACAGGCTGCGGAGGTACCGGCAGAATTCGAGAAACGTCGTGCGGTTCTTGGTGAGCTTGACATGCCCGTAAAGCCTGTCGGTAGCCAAGTCGTATGCGGCGAACAGGTGCCGCACCCCCTGCGTCCGGTTGTAGGTCGCTCGCCGGCGGCGCCTCGGCTCCCGCTCGGGATCCTTGTGCCTGCCGCCGCGTTCGGCCCACTGCCGGCCCGGATGCGGCTGCAGGTTCAGCGGGCCGAACTCGTCGAGGCAGAACACCACCTCCGGCTCACTGGGCTCGGGCACGACCTCCCGGTCGGCGATCGCGTACAGGTGCTCGACGCGGGCCTTCTTGACCGCGTATTCCGGATCCTTCGAACGTTTCCAGGTCTTCACTTTTTGAAACGACACGCCCTCCTCTCGGAGCAGAACCCGCAGGCCCTCATGGCTGATGTCGTCGACCACCCCCTCGGCGACCAGGAAGTCCGCCAGCTTGGTCAGGCTCCAGGTCGAAAACGGCAGGTCGTGTTCGACCGGGGTGGACTTGGCGATCTTCTTGATCTCACGCCGTTCGGGCAGTGTGAACGTCTTCGGGCGTCCTCCTGCGTATTTCGGGTATAGCGAGTCGAACCCGTCGGTGTTGAAGTTATGGATCACATCGCGCACCCGATCTGCGCTGGTGAAACTGACTTCGGCGATCTTCGGGACCGGCATGCCTTGCGCGGACAGCAAGATCATCTGGGCGCGCCGCCAGGTCACCACCGACCCGGTGCCGCGACGGATGATCCGCACCAACCGATTGCCTTCGTCGTCGTCGAGTGGACGCACTCGTACTCGTTCCGCCACCCGACCAGGGTGACCGGTGTCGTGGCCGATATGCCGCAACCTGGCGGCGTGTCGCCAATCAGGGCAAAGGTTCCCGGGCACGGCACTAGTACTGCAACGACAGTTTGTGACTAATGGGACTGTTGTGGTAATTGATCTTGTGTGCAGCCAGAGGTGCTGGAGTGGTCAGCGGGGTTCACGGCGTTCTGTGCGCGGTTCGCCCACCGGTTTTCGCGGGTGGAGTCGCGGCGGCGGATGGGCGCGTATGTGCGCGGACTGCTCGGTGAGGTCGAGCGCAAGAACGGATGGACACTGGCCGAGGCGGCCGGTGATGCGGGCCCGGAGGGCATGCAGCGGCTGCTGAACTTCTACTCCTGGGACTGCGAGGGGCTCCGCGACGACGTGCGTGAGGTCGTGGTCGAGACGATCGGTGACGCCGACAATGGCGTGTTGATCGTCGACGAGACAGGGTTTTTGAAGAAGGGCACGCGCTCGGCCGGGGTGGCCCGGCAGTATTCCGGCACGGCCGGACGGATCGAGAACAGCCAGATCGGGGTGTTTCTCGCCTACGCCTCCGACCGGGGCCGGGCGCTGATCGATCGGGAGTTGTATCTGCCGAAGGCCTGGACCGAGGACGGCGAGCGGTGCCGGGCCGCCGGGATCCGGCGACGAGGTGGCTTTCGCGACGAAACCCGACCTGGCGCAGACGATGATCGAACGGGCTCTCGATGCCGGGGTGCCGTTCGGATGGTTCACCGGTGACGAGGCTTACGGGCGGGTCGGCCGACTCCGGATGTGGCTCGAATCCCGTGGTGTGGCCCATGTATCCGGAGCACCTCGAGTCGAATAGGAACTAAAGTGAATCCTGCTATCGTTCCGACTTTTTCGGTGATTCACCCTGGCCAGCCGGCGCCGACATAAGGGCCAGACCGTACCGATCGCAAACTAAAAGATAGTCGACCAAGGTGGGTCGAGGCTTCGCGACGCAGTACGCGTACGCGCGACACCTACCTTGTGGGACGCGACCGGACTGGTGACCGCGTCGGTGCGGGGTGGTGTGCCCAGACGATGGCGCGGACCGCTAGCGGTTCCGCGCTCAACCCGGCTCACGTACTCATCGTCGAGTGACCGGTCGAGCCATTCTCTCTTTCACTTCACTGCCGCCGTCGTCGTCGCGGATGTCTCTGCCAGCGGTTCCGCCCAGATGCCGGCGCACCTTCGCCTCGTGAGCGTCGACCTTGTACCTCAGCGGTTTTCCGGCCTTGGCCACCCGACGTCCCGCGACAGTCAGCATCGGTCGTGGAATCCCGATACCCATCACCGGCACGCCTGTCACATAGTTCTCCTTGAACAGGAACATCGAGGCGTCGACCACTTCGTCGCGGGTGAGCGGCGAAGCCACCCACCCGACCTCTGCTCCGATGGCATCCGCGTCCAGAATCGGGCTGCGATAACCCTCCGTTGTCTTCGCAAGAAGCCAACGCAGAACAGCGTCACGAACCGCCCACTGACGATCGGTAGCTGCACTCACATTTCAGTCCTCCAACTAGATGCCACTAACGCTGCCCTGCACCATAGCCATCGGCAAGAAATTCGCAAGTCCCGTGAAATTTCCTGCGCGCCTTGCACCTCGGAAACTCCCGACGGACAACGGCACGACGACCGCACCGGGCGCAGCTGGCGTCGGGGAGAATTTCGGATCGGGGAACAGTCCGCCGACGACCCCGTCGTCATGAAGCCCTTACCAACCGCCTCTGATCGGCCGCTGAACTGGACTTATTTCTTTTGTTGGGTATGGTCGAGGTTAGTTCGCGGTTGCCGATTCGGAAAGGACCGACAATGGCTGACAAGTCCGCTGTCAAGAGTTCGAAACAGTCCGCACGGGCCCTCAAGGAGCGCCGGGCGGAGAAGCGAGAGAAGGCGCTCGAGTCCACTCAACTCACCCGAAAGAGGAAGAGCTGACGCGACACTGGCGTCAACACCGCATTCTGCCGCCCTCTTCGCCGCCTGACGATCGATGATGTTGCCCCGGGAACTCGGCCAACAGCCCTGACCCGCGCCCACATCAGACGTACCAGATTCGGAAGAGAACGGCTCGGAACCTGGAAATATCATCGACTGCACTCTCGTCCAATTTCCTACAGCGGCGAACGAGGCTCACAAAACCCTGCCGAGTTCGAAGGAAGCACACCGCAGTCTTTATTGGTCCGCCCCGCGTGTGACCACCCGATCGGGGGGCCAACTTCCGGCCTCTGACACGCCCGTCCCGGCCCCTCCGCGGCCGGGACGGGCGTGTTCCCAACGAGAGCAGGGTGAGCGAGCCAGGGGCACGCACACAACATCCGGTGAGATGACCGTCTCCCGTGCCGACCTATTGGTCGGTGCAGGAGTGCCGGATGTGTCGAGAATTGATGGAACAAAAAATGAATCGTCCTGGACTCGTCACCCGCCGGCCGGACCCGACCTCGCTGTCGTCGAAGAGAGGCCGGGCAATGTTGCGGGTCATCCTGCTGCCGTTGGATATCGTCGAAAGCGCCGACCCGGTCCCGGTAGCCGCGGTCGACGAGGTCGAACCGTTCCTGCCGGCGTGCATCAGCGCCCCCACCGCCACCGGAGACGATGGCCCCCACGCACAGTTGCTGGCGTTCCGGCACATCGTCGACCGCAGCAGTCCCCCGATAGCGTTCGGCCTCGCACTCGATAGCCAGCGCGCGCCTGACGGCCCACAACGCCGCTACCTCGGTCCCCCGGCCACGTGCCTGTCACTGTGGGAAGTACCCGGCAACGGACTGGTACTGGCCTGCGAGGAACTCACCCCCGACCGCGCCGGCAGCCTGATCGACCGACACAATGATCCGCTTCGCGACGGCGGTAGCCCCGAATTCTGGGCCAGCATCGAAGCATTTCTCCGCCCCTTCGGTCTGACGGCCGACGCCACCCCGACCGACATCTTCCCACGACTGAACACCCGACTGCCCAGATCCCGGGTCTACCGGCCGCTGCGCAGCCTGACAATGCACGGCCCTAGTTGGACCGAACGGGACACCCTCGAGAGCCTGATCATCGAGGTCCACACCGACGGGGTCGATGCGGTTCGGCGACTGGTCGATGAACCGGGCACCACACCCTGCGCCGGGGCCGCGTCCCGCTCCGACCGTGGCCACTTGGGCTGGCACCGGGTCCCGCTGATCGACAGAGCGTCACGTCTCGGATCGGGGATCGCAATTCGCGACGACGCCCGAGCCCTCGCCGTCGACCTCGGTGCCGCCGCCACCGGTCCCGGCCCTCTCGACCGGGGCACCCGTGAGATGCTCTACTGCCTGATCGGCTGGATCGCCCTCCGCGCACAGCACTCGGCGGACCACCGACGCGTACTGTCGCTCCTGCGCAACCGCCACCAACTGAACGAACGCGACGCCCTCGGGGGCCTCGGCGACATCGCGGCGGCCCGCAGACGGATGATCGAGACACGGCTTCTGCAAACACACCCCGCGGGAGCGCACCGGCTCCCGCCGCGGATCGAATCGACACACCTTCGATCAACGCTGGCGAACCGCACCGCCGACGAGATCGCGTTTCTGCATACCGAACTCGGTGAGCTGTGTGACAGCGCTGAAAGCTGTCTGCTGCCCCACGCGCTCGCCTCCGCCCGAGACCGGCGGTCCACGCTCGTATCGGTCGCGGCCGCCGGTGCACTGTTCGCCACCTCGCTCCACGCGGCCGTCGCGGCATCGCCGGAGTACCTCCAGCGCTGGGGGTTCACCGTGGCGGTTGCCGCCGCGATCGGCGCTGTCGCCCTACTCGAGGTTGTCGCACGTCGTCGCCCCTGCAGGACACTGACCACACCGACACCGGTTGCGATACCGCGTGCCTCGCCCGCCATGACACCTGTCAGGGACCTCGAACGTCGACGGCGGGAGTCGATCTTCCCCTTCGAGACGCAAGTGTGGCACACCGCTCCGAGTCGCCGCGACCTGACGCCCACGCTGCGAGAGTGCCTCGAGGCCAACAACCTTTCCGGCGGCGTCCCTTCCAACGCACTGTTGGTGACGGCAAGTTCGACATCCCGTCCAGCACCAAAATAGACCCGACCTTCAACAGCACCGGCACCGACACCGACACCGACATCCTTACGGGACCGTATGTTCAGCGTGACGGTCGCGGCCGGTCTTATCGTCTGATCGTCAACGGAATATTCGCGCGATGCTCGCGACCTCGGGCCCTGTCCTGGTAGCAGACGTTGGCGATGTTGTCGGTGGCCGTGGTGCTGTCCACGGCGGTGGGTTGGCGCGGCAACTGCGGTCGCAGTCCGCCGGGATGCGTGCCCGTACCCGCGCCGGTCTCGGCGCCGCACTGTTCCTGATCTTGCAGCCGAGATGGCCCAGGGTGCCGGCGGCCAGGAGCACGGTGGCCGAGTCCAGCGTCTCTCGCCAACTTGACCGGCTCCCAGTGGGAGCGAACCGACTCAGTCCACACCGTGTGCCGCCGTGCCGCGTCAACGGGATGGCGCACGCACCACGGCAACCGTGTCCCCGGGGCCGGGCGCCCCATGACCGGGTCGCCCTTGCACTTTCCCGTGGTCACGGGCGCTCGCACCCGCCGTACCCCGAGTCCGGACATCTCGGCTAAGGAGGTTACGTGTCCACCGCGGGATCGCAGGGTAGTCATGGTCCGGATTCGTCATCGACGAACACCGATAGCCGCGACCCGGCCGCCCGGACTTGGCCTCGGCGGCGGCACAGTGCTCGACCCGATTCAGGCACAGCAACGCTCGACCCGGAGGAAAGTCGTTCTCGATGACCACAATCGGGTCTGCTCCGTGTACGAGACGGACCGGGTCCTCGAATACACCACCACGACCACAGACCGGTCGCCGCCTCCACCAGATCCCGGCCGTGCTCGAACACTGTCGCCTGTCCGACATTGTCGCAGAACCGCTGCCACGCCTGCCGGCGGCGCCCATCCGTGTCACCGGCCGTCAAGGGGGTGAGGGAATCCACTCGATCACCAGGCAGCTCACCCGCGTACGGATCAACACCTTCCCCCGCCGAGGGGTTTGGTGAACCGCAACGCGGCGTCACCACAGTTTCCCGACCTCGCAAGTATCACTAGTCGTCGCTGGCGATGGCCTTCATGGCCTTCCAGCCATTGGTTACGCCGCCGCCCGCTCGCAGGACAGCGGCAACCATCACCGCCTCGGCCACATCGGCCTTCGAAGCTCCCGCCGCCACCGCACGCTTCGCGTGGTCCCCGATGCAGTACGGGCACTGCGTCGTCACGGCGACGCCGACAGCGATGAGTTCACGCGTCGCCAGAGAGAGACCGTCAGAGTTCTTATTGAAAACAGCCTTGTCGAAACCGAAGTAGGCCGACACCATCTCCGGCACAGCCTCTTTGATGTCGGACATGAACATGGCTTCTTCGTTGTGCGAATGCATTCAGTCAGTTCCCTTTCCATCGAGATACTATTCGCGACATTGCCGGTGCGGGTCTGCTGCATCCCACTGACACTGCCGTGATCGTCGGATCCGTAAAAAGTCGGTCGATACCGATACGGATCCGACGATCGCCTCCCGTGTCGCTTCCGTCAGGCGAGGGCGGCCGCCGAGCGTCCATCGAGGGCGGACTGCACCAGGTTGCTCTTGGGCAGCGTCGAGCCCGACCTCACTGCCTCGATCCACTGCACGGTCGTCGACACCGCAGCGAAGTTCGACTGCAGCAACACCATCAGCGCAGTATGCAAGGACTCGGCGGAGATCGTGCCGGCCTCGTTGGCGAGATCGATCGCACCCGTGGCGTCGGACAGGATCTCGGTGGCGAACCCGAGCACCTCGGCCTCCACCGCCGTGGCGAGATCGCAATTATTGGTCATGTATCCAACGATCGTGATGGTGTCCACGTTGTGCGCGTGAAACCATTGCGCCACATCCGTACCGGCGAACACACTCCCATACTGCTTGTGCACCCGCTTGGCTGCCGGATCGATGCATTGTTCGAACTCTGGATGCAGCGACCACCCCGCGGTGCCCTCGACGAACACGGGAGCGCCCTTCGGCATCAGATGCTGAACCACGAGAACCGGGAGGTCACGCGCGGTGGCCGTCTTCATAGCGTTGACGATGTTGGCGAGGGACTCCGCGCGCGGCGGGTACTGGATCTCGAGTGGCCCCTCGAAGTACTCCTGCTGGACATCGACGACGACAAGGGCGCGGCGGGGTGCGGTCATCAGGTCTCTCCTTCAACGGTGATGGCGCCGCGCCACCCTGTGGGCGCGGGCCCGTCCCCAGTGTTCGGCACCTCGCTTTCGCCCGCGAGTGGCATGGATGCATACTTTCGATGGAATCAGGCCAACCTCGGAGGCATCATGCGCATCGCGATCTACGCGTTCGACGACATCACCATGTTTCACCTGGCGGCACCGTTGATGGTGTTCGGCGAGGTGGACCGCCTCGGCCTTGCCGACGACTGGCAGACGCGGTTGTGGTCCGATCAGGCAGGCACCATCCGCACCATCGAGGGATACCCGATCGGCGAGGTCGCGGGGCCGGACACCGTCGAGTGGGCCGACATCATCGTCATTCCCTCCTGGCCCCAGTCCCTCACCCCTGTCAACGACGTGTTGAAGACCGCGATTACGGCCGCGCATGCCCGCGGTGCCGTCATTGCCGGCCTGTGCCTGGGCGCCTTCGCGCTCGCCGACACCGGCCTGCTCGCAGGACGCTCCGCGGTCACGCACTGGGAGGCGATGCCTCTACTTGCCGAACGCAGCATCGGCAGTGACGTGGACTCCTCGGTGCTCTACATCGATCACGGCGACGTCCTCACCTCCGCGGGCACGGCCTCGGCGATCGACGCCTGCCTCCATCTGGTGCGCACACACCTCGGATCCGCCATCGCTACCCGGATCGCCCGCAGCCTGGTCGTCGCCCCGCACCGGGAAGGAGGGCAGGCACAGTACATCGACCGGCCCCTGGCTCAGCCGGCATCCGACACCACGATGGCCGAAGTCCAGCAATGGGCACTGACCCATCTCGACGAACCGCTCACCGTCGACCGACTCGCCGATCAGGCACAAATGAGCAGACGCAGCTTCGTCCGCCACTTTCACCAATCCACCGGCACCACCCCGGCACGCTGGATCCTCGAACACCGCCTGCAACACGCGCGGGCCCTCCTCCAAACAACCGACTGGGGAATCGACACCATCGCCACCAAATGCGGCTTCGGAAGCAGCGTCACCCTCCGGCAACGATTTACGGCAACCTTCGCCACCTCCCCCACCGCATACCGGCGGCAATTCGCCGACAAGCGCGGCACCATCGCCGCCCGACCCCAATAGAGCAGAGGCCGCTGCTCGACGCTGCCGCCGCGTTGCGAAGTCCGCCCGGACACATGGCCATGCCCTCGCGACAGGTCAACGACCCGTAATTAGTTCGGTGTCAGGAACCGTTGACTACTAGGTCGATAAGCCAAACGAGCCACGGTATCCCACCTTCAACTGGCAACTCCCACATCGTTTCCTCCCCATCTCTTTCGGCGCGGTGTGACCGCCATTGTTCCCCACCCACAACAACCAGACCAGGCACATCCCCGGCGAGTCCCGAGCCGATACCTGTGACGAATACAGACACCGATCGAAGGCGTCGACCGCGCACTTACTGCTCGGCAATTCGGGGATGCAGAAATTTGTTCAATGGCGTGGATCACAGTCTCTGGACTTCCCGGTGCCGGCTCACGAAAATCAGTGGTGCGCTGCTCGTCACTGATGTGCAGGTTGTCCGTGTAGCGCCCCTGCCAGCTGATATCCATCGTTGGCGGGGGCTGCGCCACACGAAAACTCACGTCGTCGCCCCCAATACCCCCTCGGTGCGCTGCCGCTGCTCGACGGCAACCGATCCAACTGTGTTCGATGTTCGGATCAGAGGTTCAGGTCACCGGCGAGACGGCTGATCGGATGCGGTTCGATAGTCAGATTCGTGGCCGCCGACGGGCCGGTGACGCACACGCCGGCGCTTGCCCGCAGATGAGCGGCCCCGCCCAACCGGACGGTGGCGGTATCCGTCGCAGCGATGATGCTCGCACCGAAGGCTTGGACGTGACACTGACAGTGCGCGAGAACAATAGCGCTGTCCTCAGCGCGGATCCTGGAATGATCTGTCCCCACGAACCTGACTCTTCCCGCGGGCATCGACGGTACTGGTATCGAAGGCCTCGACGTGGGCGTACTCGTAGGCGGTCACTCGTGCCTCGATCGACACCTGAGAAAGCAGCGGCCGACAGCCACGACGGCGCCGCTAATGCCGCCGCACGACTGTCCAATCAGCTTGACCGCAACGTCCCGCGGGATGAACCCGAGATCGAACCAGCGAAGGGCCTCCCGGACCGGATTCAGATGTGCCAGCTCGGTGCCCAGGACCTGGCACCGCAATGACCAGGAGTAGATCCCCAGGACCGCCAACGCCGTCGAGGTGGCCTGCCACACCATCCACGAAACGCTCCGTCGGCCCCAGACGCCGGCTCAGGGCCGCATGAGCTCTCCTACCGCGGACGACACCATGGCGCCCATTCAACCCCAGCACCCCACCGAACGGGTGAGGCACAACTACCGCGTACCCCACCAGGCCAACCACTCAGGGCGAGTGCCCGACATGTCGAGGGCGCCGAAACTGTACCGCCGCTGGTCACGTCAGCTTGCCACGTCGTGCTGCTCACGGAGATACGCAGCACGCTCCGACTCGGACATCCCGCCCCAAATTCCGAACGGTTCCGCCGCGACCAAGGCATGCTCGCGGCACTCGATCAGGACCGGACAGCGCCGGCACAGCGCCTTGGCGCGGGCCTCCCTATGGGCACGGGCCCCACCGCGTTCACCGTCGGGGTGAAAGAAGACGGCGGAATCGACTCCGCGGCACAGGCCTTCCAACTGCCAGTCCCATACATCCACGATCGGCGCGAGACGGTGATGATGTGCAGGCGGCACGACGGACTCCTCAAACTTCACGCTCGATATCGAGCGGACCGACTTCGTCCCCGTCCTGTACCCCCGCCCCTGTGCACAGAAACAGCGCCGCCCGGGCCCGGCGGGACGTCGACGCGGCCAGCCGACGTCTCCACTGGAGTCTGCGATTCCGGCACACCGTGGTCGCCGTCCGGCGAAAAATGGCCCTACATCGCCCGAAAGGACCCGGTCATGAAGGATTCATCGCCCCCCGGTCTGCCGCGCCTTCTCGCGGCCGGAATCACAACCCTGGCGACGCTGACTGCTGCGATCGTCGGCGCACCTGCCGTGTTAGCGGCACCGGTCGACACGGTTCTGCCAGTGCCGGTAGCCGGCAACACGCTGTCGTTTCAGTATGCGACGTGGATGGGCATCTGCCAGGGCCGCGTCATCGCGCGAACCGATACCGCGACACCGGGTCTCACGTACTTCCGCATGGAGACCGGATGCACCGGGACCGTGCACTGGCGCAACCTCACCACCGGCGCGGCCGGGGATGCCGAGGTGCGAGCATCCAACTCCCCGCAATCACCGCCACCCGCGGCCGCCGCGACCGGATCCGGTGTCCTCGTCGCCACCATCACCCTGGGCATCCCCTACAGCACCACCTTCTGGCGGGGATGGGTATGTGGCCTGTGCCCTGACCCGGAGACTTGGGCTGGTTTCCAGGCACGCCGGTGACGTGGCAGCGGATACTCAGCACCGGTGACGTCATCGGGGCGCGACCAACCCCATTCCTGTCACCCTTCATACCGGTGACCAGCACCCGGGCCCTGGACGGCATCAGGTGGGATCCCACGGTGATCGTTCGAGACTGTTGAGCTCATCGAGGGCCTGGTCGATGGCGGTGGTCGGGATGCGGAAGTCGTTGCCCTCCGAAGCCCGGAGGCGGTCGCGTACGTGGGCGAGCATGGCGAGTTCACACTCGACGTCTGCTGCGGTGCGGTCGCTCACGGTCGCATTTTGTCCTGAGAGGGCGGTGATCAACAGCATGCACCCCTTCTACTCGCCGCAACGAAAGCAACAATGTAAGGTTGCGGTGCAAACGTAGCAAGGAGTGCGCATGTCGACCCACCGATCGATCTCTCCCCGGCGACACCACAAGCTCGCCGGCCACCGCCTGCGCCGAGACACCGCCACCGGCCGCTACACACGTACCAGCGACCGCCCGCACGCCGCTCCGTCGCCGGACGAACGGCGTTTGTCGGATCTGTCGACCCCCGAACTGATCGACGTCGTCGCCTCCGAACTCGCCGCCCGCCCCGAGATGCACCTGGTCCGCAACCAGGTCACCGCGCTGCTGGCGATGGCACCGACCCTGACCGACCGCACCCAGGCCGCCCGGATCGGCGCCGACCTCGTCGACGACGCCATCGCCCAAGCCGAGATCGAGCAAGCCGCCCGCCGGCACATCCTCGACCACGCGATGCTCACCGCCGGCCAGGTCGCCGCCGTCCTACGCCGGCCCGCAGCCGATCGCACCGTCGCCTCGAGGCTTCGCACCACCGGCAAGGTCGTGGCCCTGCCCGTCGGCAACAGCTACCGGTACCCGGCATTCCAGTTCGACGAGGCCACCGCCTCGGTCCGCGACACCGTCGCCGCGATCAACACCACGCTCGGCGCCGACGCCGACCCGTGGGGTGTGGCGTCGTGGTGGCTGACCCCCTCCACCCGCCTACCCGAGGGGCAGACCCCCGCCGACCTCGCCGCCGACCCGGACCCCGCAGCCGGTCGGGAACTCGAGCGGCTCGCCGCCGCGGTGCTGCCCGACTGATGCCGAACATCGAACCACCGGCCGCAGGGTTACTCCGGCCGGCACACCGCACCGTGCTCACCGCCGGAACCATGGTGTGGCGGGTGCACAGCAGCCACCGCGCCCCACACGCCCCCAACCCCACCGCGCAACCGGACGAACTCGCCGGCGGCAGGTTCGACTCCCTCGACGGCAGCTACGCCTACCTCTACATCGCCGACAGCCCCGACGGTGCGATCGCCGAAACCATCTGCCGGGACCTCCCCTTGGACCCCACCATCGCCCGGATCGTGCCTGCCTCCGCCGTGATCGGCCGCACCCTGACCGCCCTCACCGTCACCCGCACCCTCACCGTCGCCGCACTCCACGGCCCACACCTCTCGTCGGTCGGACAGGACCTCTGGCTCACCAAATGCGAAGCCCGGCACTACGTCACCAC
>NZ_JBLWIT010000017.1:0-16753 GCF_048381435.1 Rhodococcus mengyinensis
TCGACGATCTTGTGCGCTTCGTCGTCGGGAACATCCTGGAGCAGTTTGGTGGTGTACTGCCGGCTGTTGGGCCAGTTCGAATCCGAGTGCGGGTAGTCGCACTCCCACATGATGTTGTCGATACCGATCTGGTGGCGACGGGCGACACCCTCGAAGTCGTCGATGAAGCAACCGTACATATGCTCGCGGAACAGATCCGACGGACGCACCTCCTTGTTCACGTTCTGATACCAGCGGTGCTTCTCCCACGTCAGGTCGATCCGCTCGAGCAGGTACGGCATCCACCCGATACCACCCTCGGACAGCGCAACCTTCAGATTCGGGAACTTGTAGAACACCGGCGAGAACAACAGATCCGCGGTCGCGTCCATCGAGTTGGTACCGAACAACGCGATCATCACCGCCATCGGCGCCTCCGGAGAAGTGATCGGCGCCTTACCCGAGGAGCCGAAATGCATGCACAGCGGCATCTTCGTCTCCTCCGCGGCGCGGAAGACCGGATCCCAGAAATCGGTGTAGAACGACGGCAACCCGAGCCCGACGGTGTTCTCGGGGAACGTGATCGCCTTCGCACCCTTCGCCGCGCAGCGGTAGATCTCCCTGGCCGCTTCCTGCGGATCCCACAGCGGCAAAATGATCATCGGGATGAACCGGTCCGGGTATGCAGCGCACCACTCTTCGAGGTGAAAGTCGTTCCACGCCTTCACCGAGAGCAGCGCAAGTTCCTTGTCCTCGGCTTCGAGGAAGACGGTTCCGGAGAACCGTGGGAAGGACGGGAAGCACAACGCAGCCTGGACGCCGTCGATGTCCATATCGGCAACCCGGGCCTTCGGGTCGTAACACCCCGGCAGCATGTCGGAATACCGGGTGGGATCCATTCCGTACTCCTGCGGCTTCTTGCCCGCCACCGCGTTCAGGCCGATGTTCGGATAAATCCGACCCTCGTACGACCACACCTGGGCGAGCTTCTTCGCCCTCGGGGCGGCGTCTCCCTGCCGGGCGGCATCGAGGAGAGCGGCCGACAACCCCTCGTCGCCATGGCTCTGGCTCATGTCCATCTCGACGATCCGCGGTCCCTGCTCGTGGAACTTCTTGGGCAGGCGATCGGTCCACAGATTCGGCGGCTCGATCAAATGGTCGTCTACGGAGATCAACTGCATATGGTCTTGAAGCGGCACTGCTACTCCTACTCGAACAAAGGCACGATCCGGGTAGCGCGTCAGTCCCTGCCCGCGGTCTATGCCGATTATCTGACGCTTCGTACGCTAGTGATCGCCATCACAAGTGTCAAGATACCCGGCGATATCTGCGCTTGATTCGCAGCTAAAACCCACAACGGCACTTCGGACACGAACCCAACAAGCAAGCAGTTATCGCCACTTTCTGACGGTGTGTACTCATATTTCGTTGTATGTAATCGTGGCATACGCGTCCTCGATTCCACGGTGCGGGGCGCGGACGGATTCGAGCGTCTCAGGATGACTGACGATGTATCGCTCGCCCCGCTTGATCGCGCCCACGACCAGGCGACCGACGACGTCCGCATCCAATGCAGCCGCCGGTGCCCGTGACGACGCCCCAGGGCGGGTGGAGCCCCGCGGAACCGCTCCCGGCCGGTTACGCTCACTTGCCGCGATGTTGGACCGCACCATTGCGGGAAGCAGTACCCCCACACCGACGTGCGAGCCCCTCGCGTCGAGTTCCAAACCGACGGTCTCCGTCAACGCGACGACGCCGAATTTCGACACGGCATAGGCGCCGAGACCGGCTGCGGTGCGCAAACCGGCGATGGACGCGGTGTTGACGATGTATCCGCGCTGCGAGGTCTGTTCGATCACCGGTAGAAACGACTTCATGCCGTGGATCACGCCCCACAGGTTGACGTCCAGCACCCAACGGAAGTCGTCCAGCGTCAACTCGTCGAACGGTGCCACGCGCGCGATTCCGGCGTTGTTGACAGCAATATCGATGCGCCCGTGCCGACGAACCACCTCGTCCGCCACTCGCTGAACGTCGTCGGCACTACTCACGTCAGCGAGCACCGTGTCGACGCCGAGAGCGGTGCCTGCTCGCGCCAGGGCGGCGGCCTCGACATCGGCCACCACCACCGTCGAGCCCTCGGTGATCAACTCTTCGGCGATCGCAAAGCCGATACCCGAAGCCCCTCCGGTGACGATGGAGATGGTTCCGTCGAGACAAGGGATGCCAGTCGACATATCTGAGCCTTCCTGGAGTTCGGCCACGATCGTCGCTGCACGGTCAATGCACTCGTGCGAAGACACGTTCAACCGGTGAATGGAGGACACCGGATGGGAGATCACACGTCACCACCGGGTGTCGTCCCAACCTCGGCGATCAGGCGTCACTTGTCAACCGGCCGAACGTCTCTCCATCCGTCCCGGTTGTTCGCATTCAGCCCGCCGAGGACGAACCGCCCGATCCATTCGATCTCGTCGGGAGAGGGTGCGGTTGATTTCCAGAGATGCCGGCGCATCGCCCCGAGCACCAGGTCGGAGATGCAGGCACCGTCGAGGACCGGGTCTGATCCGAGTGCCTGCAACGGGGCAGCGAGCAGGCTCGTCACCGGCTTCAACAGTTCGTCCTGACCCCCGTCCTCCTGACTCGACGAGCCGGCCTTCTCGAGGTGCTCGAGTACGGAACGGCTGGTCTGCGCAGCGTCGCTGCGGCTGACCTGCCGCAGGACTCCGCGCGTCCACACGAGAATTTGCTCGTGCGGATCGTCGACACCGGTCATGCGTGCGCTGATGTAGTCGGCCACCCTATGGACACCCTTCTCGAGGACCGCGAGAATCAGGTCGTCCTTGCTCGGAAAGGATCGGTACAGCGTCTGATTCGAGATTCCCGCGGCCGCGACGATCGCCGACACGGAAGGCATTGCAGGCGCGGACTTCTCGATCAGCTCCAGCGTCACCTCGAGCAGACGCTCGATCTCGTCCTCGGCCGACTGGCGCTGACGTGCGGTTCGTCGCGCAGCCGCCTGTGCGGCGCGACTGACTCCTGCCCGTGACTGCGACTCTGATGTATCGTTCTGCATATCGAGTAATCCGATTCTGTTTTGAGGAGACGTATGGCTTCCAGTATGGACGACACCCCTGTTCACGCGAAGGGAGACCTTCCGTCGCCGTTCGACTTGTTCAGCCTCGAGGGCAAGGTCGCGCTGGTCACCGGCGGTAGTCGCGGCATGGGCCGGGAAATGAGTGTGGCGTTCGCACGGGCAGGGGCGGACGTCGTCGTCGCGAGCCGCAATCTCGAAAAGTGCGAAGAAGTCGCCGCCGAAATCAGATCGACGACCGGGCGGGACGCCCTCGCCTACAGCTGCCACATGGGACGATGGGACGAGATCGAAGGCTTGGTCGAGGCCACGTACGCGAGGTTCGGCAAGGTGGACGTGCTGGTGAACAATGCCGGAATGTCGCCCGTGTACGACAAGGTCACCGACGTCACCGAGAAGATGTACGACAGCGTCCTCAATCTCAACCTCAAGGGCCCCTTCCGACTGACCCAGCTGGTGGGAACCCGCATGAAGGATCGCGGCTCGGGCAGCGTCATCAACGTCAGCAGCACCGGATCGCTGCGGCCGATGGGCTCGATCATTCCCTACGCCGCTGCCAAGAACGGCCTCAACGCCATGACCGAGGGTTACGCCGAACTGCTCGGCCCCGAGGTCCGGGTGAACACATTGATGCCCGGCCAGTATCTGACCGATATCGCCGCCGCCTGGGACATGGAGCACACGAACAGGATGGCCTCACGCCTGCATCTCGAGCGGATCGGGAATCCCGCCGAAATCGTCGGTGCTGCACTCTTCCTCGCCAGCGACGCGTCCAGCTACACGTCCGGAACCATCGTACGGTCCGACGGCGGCATTCCCTGATCCGCCGGACGCGCAGGTGCACCGAGGCGTTACGCCCCGGCGCTTCTGCGCATCGCTCGAATCAGACGAGGCGATCGATCAGGATCTTCGCGAGAATCTCCGGTTCACTCACCATCACGTCGTGACAGGTGTCGATCTCGACGATCTCGTCGACTCCCCCGAGATTGTCGACGTGTTGCCGCTGCTGGTCCGGCGGCACCGCCTGATCCTGCAGTGTGAGCACCCAGGTCCGCGGAATCGACGGCGGCATGTCGCTGCGATTCACTTTCTGCGTGGCGAGGAGGTTGCTCTCCGGGCACATGCACTGCACGACGAAGTCCGTCTGCGCTTCGGTCATCCCGTTGCAGAACAGCGATTCCACCGTCTCACGGGGAAAGGGAGGCGACTCCGCCGGAGCGTCGACGCGCTCCCGAACGTCCTCTTGAAGTTCACCCATCAGGTCATCGAGGATCGACATTCCGTCTGGTGGTGCCGCAGCGGCCACGAAGACCATCCGGCGGACACGCTCCTTCCCCAACGCCGCGGCCACTCCGGGCATCGTGACGCCGCCCATCGAATGCGCGACAAGTACCACCTCGGACAATCCGGCCGCATCGATGTCGGCCACCACCGAGCGAACACACTCGGCGATACCGACCTCGGACAGGGCGCCAGGTTTCGACCCCCGGCCCGGTAGGTCCACGGCCAGTACCGTCACATCCGGCCGGAGCTCTCTCAGCGCGGTGACGGTGGGGTCCCAGCACTCTCTCGTGTGCTGCCCGCCGTGGATCAGTACCACCCCGTCGTTCACTGCTGTCATGTCCAGACCCGTTCCATCAAAACGCGTTTGAGTAGCTTTCCGGCCGGAGTCCGCGGCAGCGACTCCTCGAAGGTCACCGATCTCGGGCACTTGAAGGACGCAAGTTCCTTCCGGCAGAATTCGAGGAGCTCACGCTCCAACTCCGCGTCGCCCGCAACGCCGCTGTCGAGTTGCACGAAGGCTTCGACGCGCTGGCCGTATTCCTCGTCCGGAACACCGATCACCGCGACATCGAGCACTGCGGGATGCTCGACCAGCCGAGACTCGATTTCGGCGGGGTAAATGTTCACTCCCCCGGAAATGATGAGATCCGTACGTCTGCCGTCGAGGTACAGGTAGCCGCCCTCGTCCAGGTAACCCAGATCGCCGAGCGTCGCGCGCCCGCCCGCGTCGAAGACACCTTCGGTCTTCTCCGGTGAATGGTGGTAGCTGAAATTCGGGGCATGGTCGAACCAGATGGTTCCCCGCTCGTACGGGGCCACGGGCGCGTGGTCTTCGCCGAGCACCGATATGGTGCCGGGTGCCGGCCGACCCACGGAACCGGGATGCGCGAGCCACTCGTCTGGCGTGATCAGGACCATGCCGATGTTCTCGCTGCCGCCGTAGAACTCGTAGAGCACCGGCCCCCACCACTCCATCATCGCGCGCTTCACAGGCACCGGACAAGCGGCGCCGGCATGAATCGCCAACCGGATCGACGAGACGTCGTAGCGCCGCCGAACATCCTCGGGCAAGCGCAGGAAGCGAACGAACATGGTGGGCACCATGCTGGTGTGCGTGACGCCGAATTCCTCGACGATCCGAAGACTCTCCTCGGCGTCGAACTTCTCGGTCAGAACCAGCGTTCCGCCCCACCTGACCACGGACGTGCAGGTCTGCAACGGGTACGCATGATAGAGCGGAGCCGAGTTCAACCACACCGAGTCCTGGTCGAACCCCCACGTCAGGGGGAAGTTGGCGGTCAGCGGATCGCCCTGCTCGAACGACACGTCGGGCATCTCCCGCAGAATTCCCTTGGGTTTTCCGGTGGTCCCCGAGGAGTAGAACATGAAGGCGCCCTGGCGCACCGCCTTGTCAGCGCTGGACGTTGCCTCGGGCTCGGATTCCTCACCGCCGTACAGACTCTCGTACCCGTCCCGGACGTCGCCGACGACCTGAACCGCCTCCACTGCGGGCGACGCACCCGCCGCCTCGGCCACCAGATCAGCAAACCGCTCGCTGGCGACGATCAGCCGGGCGTCCGAGTCGTAGATGACGTGAACGGCCTCTGCCCGTGTCAGGTGAACATTCACCGCGACCAACCGGACGCCGCAACGCAGCGCCGCGATCGCGACGACGACATAGTCGGTGCGGTTCTCCATGACGACGGCCACGCGATTCCCGGGTGAAATTCCCTTCGAGATCCAGTCCCGTTCCAGCCAGCGCGATTTCGCAGCGAGTTCGCCGTAGGTCAGCGTCTCGCCGCCGGGCACGACCACCGCCGGGCGCGACGGGTCGCGGTCCGCCCACCAGTCGGGTGTGCACACAGGTTCTCGGACCGTCGACGGTTCCGCCATCGATGGGCCCCCTGTCACGCTGTCGCCGGTATGCCGATGGTCTTGCTCTCGAGGAACTCCTCGAAGCCTTCGACGCCGTGCTCCCGTCCCAGGCCGCTGTGGCGATACCCGCCGAACGGGACGTCGTCGGCGAGGAACGCGGCACCGTTCACGGAAATCGTGCCGGTCCGGACTCTCCTGGCCACGTCTGTCGCACGGGCGACATCGCCGCCGAACACCGACCCGGACAGGCCGTACAACGAGTTGTTCGCGATATCGATCGCCTCGTCCTCGGTCTCGTAGGGAATGACGACGAGTACGGGACCGAAGATTTCCTCCTGGGCGATCCGCGCGTCGGGGGCGACATCCGCAATGAGCGTCGGATTCACGAAGAAGCCGCGATCGTGGTTCTCCGCCCGGCCCCCTCCGAAGACGATCCGCCCCTCGGTCCTGCCGAGTTCGATGTACCCGAGAACACGTTCGAGCTGAACTGCATTGATCACCGGACCGATGAATGTCGACGGGTCTTTCGGATCCCCGGGCACCATCGCGGACATGACCGCCTGGGCGACCTGCAGCCCTTCGTCGTAGCGTGAACGCGGAAGCAGCAGACGCGTGGTCAGTGCGCAGCCCTGGCCTGCGTGCGAGCAGACCGAACCGGCGACCTGACCGATGGCTGCCTGCATGTCTGCATCTTCGAGAACGATTGCAGCGGACTTGCCGCCGAGCTCGAGAAGGGTGCGCTTCAACGTCGGTGCGCCGGCGGCGAGGATCTTGCGCCCCGTGGCCGTCGACCCGGTGAACGTGACGACGTCGACCCGCGGATCCGTGGTGAGCACCTCACCGACGGCGTTGTCGGACGACGTAACGACGTTGAGCACTCCGGCGGGCATGTCGGTGTACTCGGCGACGAGCTTTCCGATCATCGTCGCGGACCACGGGGTGTCGGGTGCGGGTTTGAGCACCACAGTGCAGCCGGCTGCAAGTGCGGCCGACAGCTTGACCATGTTCAGGAAGAACGGATAGTTCCAGGCGGTGATCGCCGCGACCACTCCCGCCGCTTCCTTCCGGACCAGCGGCGCCGTCGAGGTGCCCAGCGCTACGCGGGTGGGGAACTGCTTCTCGTATTCGTAGGTGTCGGCGAGATCCGCCATCCACCGCAGCGATTCGATGCCGGGACCGACCTGCATCAGGTCGTGGAGGGCCGTGGGAGCGCCCGCCTCGGCCGTGACGACCTCACCGAGATCTGCTCGGCGCTCGTCCATCGCGTCGGCGAGCTGCCGCAGCACCCGGCTTCGCAGGGACGAGTTCGTCGACCAGTCGGTCGTGTCGAATGCGCGGCGCGCGGCGCTCACGGCGCGATCGGCGTCCTCCGTCGATCCGTCCGCGGTGACGCCGAGGACGTCTTCCGTTGCGGGATCTATGTTCTCGAACACTCGGCCGGACAGGGCGTCGACCAACTCACCGCCGATCAGCATCCGCGGTTCGGCGAGCGACAACGTCGGCGCGCTCACCGGGGCGTTGACTGAAGATCCCATTGACGTACTTCTTTCGTGTGGGGCCGCGACGCCGTCGCAGCACGGTTGCCGATGGCGAAGTCGAGCGTGGTGATCAGAGTCCGAGAGCCAGTCCGGCGCCGGCATCCACCCGCACCTCCTGGCCCGTGACGAAGCGGGACTCGTCCGACGCGAGGTAGACCACGAGGCTCGAGATGTCGGCAGGTTCCACCCACGGTGTCGGGATGGGGTGCATGCTCGCGAAACCGTCCTTGACGTCGTCGAGAGTGGGATTGTCGAGGTCGTCGCGGAACATCTTGTACATCGGGGGGCTCTGCAACATATCGGTGTTGCAATTGGAAGGATGAATCGTGTTGGCCCGGATGCCCCTGGCTGCCAGAAGATGTGCCACGGTGCGTACGTACTGCGGGATCATCCGTTTGGCCAGTCCGTACCCGGTTCCTCCCGGGCTGGTCAGACCGGCAGGCATGAGGGCCGCGAGCGAACCGGTGGCGATGATCGAGCCGCCGTCGCTCAGGTGTGGCAGGGCACCGTGGATCGAATTCACGACGCCGAGGAAGTCGACGTCGAACGAGTCGACGAAACCCTGCATCGGGATGTCTTTGCCGAGCGGACAGATTCCGGCGTTCGCGACGACGATGTCGAGACCGCCCAGTTCCGCAACGGCAGACGCCAGAGCATTCTCCAGTCCCACGCGATCACGCACGTCCACCTTCGCCGACACGACGCGCCGCCCTTCGGCTTCCACCAACTTGACCGTGTGCGCGAGATCCTCCTCGGTCGACAGCGGGTACTCGTTCGTCTCGATGTCCTCACACAGATCGAAGGCGATGATGTCGGCGCCTTCCTGGGCAAGGTTCAGAGCATGACTTCGTCCCTGCCCGCGCGCGGCTCCGGTCACAAAAGCGATCTTGCCTTCAACTCGGTTCACGACTCTCCTCGATTGACGTTTCGGGTGAAGATGCGTGCCTCGACAGCGTCTGGTTGCGCGCGGGTGCGGCGGAAACCACGTCGTCATCTGACACAACGGACATTATTGTGACGCCGTTCACATGTCAATGACTTGTTTCGGAGATTCACCAGGCCGGACTCGCCGATTCCGACACACCTCGAACCATGTGGACAGCAAGGCCACCCAACACTCACTTTGATGCAGAACCTCGCCTACACCCCGCGCGGATCCTGAACCGATCCACCACCCGAGAGTACGGCGACCCCTGTGGCCAACCCATTCTGACGATAATGTCATCCAAAGCAAGGTTGGTTCGTCAAGGAAGCGTGGAACACATGGATCTTCTCGTTCGCGGCAAGGGTTATCTCGTCGTCGGTGGAACTGCAGGGATGGGGCTCGCGTCGGCCCGCGCACTCGCCGGAGACGGCGCCTCGATCGTCGTGGTGGGACGCGACGCCGCACGCGCAGCCGCCGAGATTCGCGAAGCCGGCGCCGCACATGCGTACGGACTGTCGTTCGACGTCGGCGTCGCCGGCCAGGCCGAACAGGCGGTGGCAGAGGCCGTCGAACTGCTCGGCCGTCTGGACGGGGTGGCGGTGACCACCGGCATCCGCGGGAAGGAACCGATCGAATCACCCGACGAGATGTGGATCGGGGCACTCCGCGACGTCGTACTGGGCACGACGCGGACGGTCGAGGCCGCGCTCCCCCATCTCACCTCGACGCGAGGCACGATCGTGACGACGGCGGCATACTCGGTGCGCGCTCCCGAACTCTTGCGACTGCCGTACGCATCACTGAAAGGTTCAGTCGCCGTATTCACCAAGGGTATCGCGAAGGCGTATGGCAGCAAGGGCATTCGCGCGAACTGCATCTGCCCGGGGGCAATCGAGACGGACGCGTTGCGGGCGATCCGTGCCCACGTGGCCGAGGAACGGGGCTACCCGTACGAGGAAGCTCTGGAACGGGTGATGGTGGAGGAGTGGGGCCTCGAGGCGGCGCTGGGAAGGCCCGGACAGCCCGACGAGGTCGGCGAACTCGTTGCGTTCCTCCTGTCACCGCGAGCCGGCTATATGACCGGCGCCTTGGTGAACATCGACGGCGGCACGGACTTCTGACACCGCCCCGCCGCCGCCGACCGTTTCATCACTCCGCGTAATGGACGTGCCGGAGTTCGAACGGGCCACCGACGAACGGCGGGGTCATCTCGTCGAATCCCACGACTCCCGGCGTATGCAGGTACTGAGTCGCCGGAGCGCAGATGAACACTTCCAGCGCTTGTTCGGACGCAACCCGGGACGCCTGCTCCAGCAGTGCGGTTCGGGTTGCGTCGCCAGGCTCGTGTGCCAGCGCTGACCGGATCGTCTGCGCGAACCCGTCGGGGAGCCGGCCCTGCTGGCTCCGATCCAGGTAGCGGTCGCGAAGGGTGAAGCCCGGTTCGGGGTTTCCCGCCATGCTGTACTGCCAGGCATCGACCTCGCCCGATTCCCATCTCGGAAGCGCTTCACCGAAATCGGAGTTCTCGAAGTCCATCTTCACACCAACGGCCTGCAGCTGAGCCTGGATGCCGACGGACAGTTGAGCGTGCGCGCCGGTCGTCAACGCCTTGATCTCCAGGCCGTCTGCGTAACCGGCCTCGGCCAGCAGGGCACGTGCCTTGTCCGGGTCGTGGCGATACCCGAATCCGTCCTCGGACACATGGCCGTCGACTCCCTCCTGGAGCGGCTGCGACGTCGGAGCGCACTGTCCGTTCATCAGAGAATCGTTCAACGCGTCCCGGTCGATCGCATAGTTGAGCGCCTGACGGACACGGGGATCGCGCAGCGGTCCGCGATCGGAGTTGAGATAGATGGTGTACCAAGATGTCCTGCCCGAGGTGGACAGGGTAAAGTCGCCCGAATCGGCCATCGCCGTCGCATCCCGGTACTGGCTCATACGCGAGAGCGCGGCATCGATCTGACCACTGCGAAGGGCATTCATGCGCGCGTTGTCATCCACGATCCCACGGATCTCGACCTTGGGAATCACGTAGGTGCTCGGGTTCCAGTAGTCGTCCACCCTCGTGAACGTTGCCTTGTCCCCGACCGTCAGAGCCGTCAGCTCGTACGGGCCCGATCCCGCGGGATGCGCACTGAGGTCGTCACCGACCGCCTTCGGATCGACGATCGAACCCAGAGTCGTCGCCAGAATGAACGGCAGATCGGTCGACGGCTCATCGAGGTTGAACCGCACTGTGTAATCGTCTGGTGCACTGACGCCCTCGACCATCGTGAACTTGTCCTGAGCCGAAGACTGCGGCCGGTGCAGAGCCCGGTCCATACTTGCGACGACCGCCTTCGCATCGAGTGGCGTGCCGTCGTGGAATTTCACGTCGCGTCGGAGAGAGAACGTCAGCGTCCGGCCGTCGGAAGAGTAGTCCCAGGACTCCGCCACGCTCGGCACGACCGTCGGTATCCCGTCGACCGGTTCGATCGCGGTCAGCCGGTCGTACAGGAGATCGATGTACGGATGCGCGCCGGCGGCGCTCGGGTTCATGTGCGGATCCATCGACGACGGTGGAATGAACCACGCCACCGTCAGTGAATCGGTCTGGCCCGCAGTACCACCGGATCCGCCGCATGCGCCTACGACGAGGGTGGCGACTGCGAGTGCCCCGATCTTGATCACACGAGACGAAGCCATCAACTTCTCCGATCAGATGACGAGATCCGACGAGAACGGTCCCGGGGATCAACTGAATGGCGGAACTTTCACGCCGATCAGAAAGCTAGTGCTCCAGCCCACATCTGTCAAAGTACCCGAAGAATCGGGTGCAACAGTCCCGCAGGTGAATTCAATCGACTGCCGACACCCGAGACGGGAGCGTGGACATGCGACTCCACGCTACCCCGGTGGTCAGGCGATGCCGAGCCTGCCTTTCGCCGCTGCGAGCTTCGACGGGATGTGGTCGGTCGGCCAGAGCCCGTCGGTGGACCGGTGGTCCGCGAGCACCGCCCTCGCCACCTGACGCAGGTGAACCTCGGTCGGACCGTCTACGAGACCCATCACCGGCGCCGTGACCCACATCTTGGCCAACGGAGTGTCCTGGGTGACACCGAGGGCCCCGTGTACCTGAATCGAGCGCTGCACGATGTCGTGCAGGACCTTGGGTGTGAGGAACTTGATGGCGCTGATGTCCTTGCGGCACAGCGAGTAATCCTTGGTCTTGTCGATCAGCCAAGCGGTGCGCAGAACGAACAGCCGGAACTGTTCGAGTTGCGCATACGATTCGGCGATGTAATTCTGCACGGTCTCGCGTTCGGACAGCGCTTTCCCGCGGGTGGTGCGGCTCAGTGCCCGCTCGCACATCATGTCCAGTGCACGCTGCGCGAGTCCGACCGTGCGCATGGCGTGATGAACGCGACCACCGCCGAGACGGACCTGCGCCACCTCGAAAGCTCTTCCCTCGTCACCGAGCAACGCGGTGTGGGGAACACGGACGTTGTCGTAGTGGATGTAGGCTTCCGAGCCCTCGTCCACCGGCTCGTGGATCAGTGCCAGGTTGCGCTCGATCGTCAGACCCGGAGAGTCGGTGGGAACGAGGAACATCGACATGCCCTTGTGTGGGCCGGCATCCTTGTCGGTGTACGCCATGACGATGCAGAACGTCGCGTAGCGGGCGTTGGAGGAGAAGAACTTCCACCCGTTGATGATCCAGTCGTCACCGTCGCGGATGGCTGTCGTCTCGAACCCGGAGACGTCGGCGCCGCCCTGCGGTTCGGTCATCGAATAGCAGGAGAAGATCTCCCCGTCGAGCAACGGCTGGAGGTAGGTCGCCTTCTGCTGCTCGGTACCGAAGTGGGCGATGATCTCGGCGTTCCCGGTGTCGGGAGCCTGGGTCCCGAAGATGACCGGAGCCCAGGCGGAGCGGCCGAGGATTTCGTTGAGCAGGGCGAGTTTCAGCTGTCCGTACCCCTGCCCGCCGAGAGCGGGTTCGAGATGGCATGCCCACAGCTGCTGGTCGCGAACCTTCTGCTTGAGCGGATCCACGACTCGACGGTGCTCGTCGTCGAGTGGCTTGTAGTTGTCGTGCGGCCACACCAGATCGAGCGGTTCGACCTCGTCGCGCACGAACCGCGCGGTCCAGTCGAGCTTCTTCTGAAATTCAGGATCGGTTTCGAAATCCCAGGACATTCCCATTCCTCGATTCTTCGGTGCGACGTCGTTGCGCTAGCGGAGCGACGTCGTCTTCGACAGGTTTGCGGCGAACTGCATCAGCTCGAGCACGATCGGACCGAAGCGGGCGACGCGGTCGTCCGCCTCCCCCTTCGCGTGCCGGGCGACACTCGCCTCCAACACGATGGCCAGCTTGAACCGGGCGAGAATGACGTAGTAGTCCACGTCGGTGACGTCGCGTCCACTGACCGTTGCATAGTGCTCGAGCATGTCTTCGCGGGACGGCATCCCGTCGTAGTTCAGATAGCGGACATGCTGCATCGCATCCCCCTCGGGCGGCCACCCGACCAGCACCCAACCGAGATCGAGCAAAGGGTCGCCGATTGTCGCCATTTCCCAGTCGATGATCGCCGCGAGCTCGGCCGGCGCACCGTGCCGGTACATGACGTTCGCGAACTGGTAGTCACCGTGCATGATTCCGGGCTCGAAGGTCCGGGGCTGGTGGTTGCGGAGCCATGCAGCGGTCTCGTCCAGCCCGGGAATGTCGCGGAACTTGAACCCGGCCAGGTGCGACAGCCAGCGATCCACCTGCCGATCGAGGAAGCCGTCCGGCTTCCCGAAGCCGTCGAGGCCCTGCGCCTTCCAGTCGACGCGCGCCATCTTCGCGGCGCCGTCGACGAGTTGGATCGCGAGGCCCGATCGGGCCTGTAGGTCGGTGTCGAACGGCGCCGCCCAGCCGCCTCCCATGGGGCTCCAGCCGTCCACCAGATCCATCAGGTAGAAGGGCGACCCGATGACAGACACGTCATCGGTCGCGCCGCGCAGCCTGGCGTGCGGTACGTCGGTGTCCGCGAGGGCCCTGAGAAGCTGCGCCTCACGCATGAGGACTTTGGCTCTGCCTTCGACTCCATAGCCGGGTGGACGTCGAAGCGCCATTTTCTCGCCCCCACGAAGGATCTCGAAGAGCTCGTTCTGCGATCCGCCGGCCAGACTCCGTGCCTTCACCGGTTCGCCGGCTCCGGGAATCCCTTGGCCGTCCATCCATTTGCCGAGCGCGTCGACATCGAGCGCCAGGGCCGGCTTGTCGCCGGTCCGGTCCGCGACCGACGTGCTGTCACTGTGATCTGCCATACTGTGGAACATAATGACTCATTTAGCAGAATGCAATTACTCTGTAGGAAACTCCGGCATACTCCCTGCTGGGGGCGCACGAATCCGCGAGAGGACACTTATGGCTCCCACCGAAACTCCCACCGTGATGTCAGCAGCCCGCATCCACAGGATGGGAGATCCCGACGCGATAGTCATCGATTCCGTCGCAGTTCCGGCACCAGGACTGGGAGAAATCCTCGTAGCGGTGCGCTCGGCGGCCGTGAATTTTCCCGACACCCTGATGATCGCGGGTAAGTACCAGGTTCAGGTTCCACTCCCCTTCGTCCCCGGGCACGAGGCGGCCGGCGTGGTGCACGCCGTGGGGCCGGGCGTCACCGCTCCGGTTCCCGGCGACCGGGTGGCGGTCCTCGCCGCGGGAGCCTTCGCCGAGTACGTGGTCGCACCGGCCACCGCTGCTGTGCCGATCCCGGACACCGTCGGTTTCGACGAGGCCGCCGCTACCTGGGTGTGCCACCTGACCGCGTATCACGCGCTGCGGTCGACAGCCGAGATCGCCTCTGGCGAAAAGGTTCTCATTCTGGGAGCCGGCGGTGGGGTCGGGCTCGCCGCCGTGGAACTCGCCACCATCCTCGGGGGCCGGGTCGTCGCTGCCGCATCGTCGGCAGACAAACTCGAAGCCGCTCGCAGCCGGGGCGCGGAATTCACGGTCGACTACTCCGCAACCGATCTGAGGACCGGAGTCCGAGAGGCGATCGGCTCGGGCTCGGTCGACATCGTCATCGACCCGGTGGGCGGGACGCTGTCCGAACAGGCACTGCGGGAGATGCGATGGGGCGGGAGGTTCGTCACCCTGGGGTACGCCAGCGGACACATCCCCCAGATCCCGCTGAACCTGGTGCTCCTCAAGGGCGTCGACATTCGCGGCCTCGAGATCCGCACGTTCGCCTCCCGCGCCCCCGGTCGTGCAGAACGAGACCGCGCGGAGTTCACGGACTTGTGGGCGTCGGGCCGGATCCGGCCCGTCATCGGCGCCCGGTATCCCCTCGACGAGGCGAGCGCAGCACTGAACACCGTCGCTGCGGGGCGGTCCCTCGGCAAGACGGTGATAGAAATGGCCCCCTCACCCCACACCGAGGACTGCTGATGGAAATTCAGCAACTCCGATGTCTCGTCGCGGTAGCGGAACACGGTTCGTTCACCAAGGCGGCCGCAGCCGTGCATCTCACCCAGCCGTCGCTCTCGCATGCCGTCGCAAAGCTCGAATCCGAACTCCGGATGCAGCTCTTCCACCGATCCTCCCGTGGTGTGACATTCACACCCGCCGGTCGCTCGATCCTGGAGCCCGCGCGGCGGGTCCTCTCGGCGCTGGACGACATCGACGCCACCGTGTCGTCATTGCGCGGCATGACAGAGGGAACGGTGCGAGTGGTGAGCACCCGCTCCTTCACTGCCTCGATCGCAGACACGGTGTCGGAGTTCCGCCGCCAGTTCCCGCAGATGAAGGTCACGGTAGGTGCGTCGAGAACGGAATCGGAGGTTCACGCACTCATCGCATCGGGTGACTGCGACATCGCCTTCGCGCGAGTGGACCGCACGCCCCCGGAGCTCTCTGCCGACGTACTCGACGTGGAGTCGCTCGCTGTCATCGTCCCGCGCCGCCACGATCCCCACCCGGACGCCTCCGACATCACCTGGCCCCAGGCCGCCGAACTTCCGCTGATAGTGCCGCCGGTGGGCAATCAGGCGCGTCTCGCGCTCGATCGCGTGTTCGCTGCGCACGATGCCCGAATGACGGTCGCGGTGGAAAACGAGGACTACGAGTCGACCCTGGAGATGGTGCGCGCCGGTGTCGGTGCCTGTCTCGGCACCCAGGGGGTGTCCCGGCTTCCGAACGGCGCGCGGATGAAGACCATCATTCCCGTCAGCGTCACGAAGATCGGCCTTGTGTACCGGCCGGGAACACTCGCCCCCGGGGTCTCCGCTTTCAGAATGATTGCACTGCAGACTTTTTCCGGACAACACCAGGAGCGGACGCCGATGGCGGCGAACAGCTGAGCTCCCCCGCGATGAAGCGGGGGAGCTCGGTGACATCGAGGTGTCAGGCTGTCGCAGCCCTGGGAAAGTTGTACAACATCCGCGCGTTCAGCTCGACGATCTTGTGCGCTTCGTCGTCGGGAACATCCTGGAGCAGTTTGGTGGTGTACTGCCGGCTGTTGGGCCAGTTCGAATCCGAGTGCGGGTAGTCGCACTCCCACATGATGTTGTCGATACCGATCTGGTGGCGACGGGCGACACCCTCGAAGTCGTCGATGAAGCAACCGTACATATGCTCGCGGAACAGATCCGACGGACGCACCTCCTTGTTCACGTTCTGATACCAGCGGTGCTTCTCCCACGTCAGGTCGATCCGCTCGAGCAGGTACGGCATCCACCCGATACCACCCTCGGACAGCGCAACCTTCAGATTCGGGAACTTGTAGAACACCGGCGAGAACAACAGATCCGCGGTCGCGTCCATCGAGTTGGTACCGAACAACGCGATCATCACCGCCATCGGCGCCTCCGGAGAAGTGATCGGCGCCTTACCCGAGGAGCCGAAATGCATGCACAGCGGCATCTTCGTCTCCTCCGCGGCGCGGAAGACCGGATCCCAGAAATCGGTGTAGAACGACGGCAACCCGAGCCCGACGGTGTTCTCGGGGAACGTGATCGCCTTCGCACCCTTCGCCGCGCAGCGGTAGATCTCCCTGGCCGCTTCCTGCGGATCCCACAGCGGCAAAATGATCA
>NZ_JBLWIT010000018.1:0-129912 GCF_048381435.1 Rhodococcus mengyinensis
TGATCATTTTGCCGCTGTGGGATCCGCAGGAAGCGGCCAGGGAGATCTACCGCTGCGCGGCGAAGGGTGCGAAGGCGATCACGTTCCCCGAGAACACCGTCGGGCTCGGGTTGCCGTCGTTCTACACCGATTTCTGGGATCCGGTCTTCCGCGCCGCGGAGGAGACGAAGATGCCGCTGTGCATGCATTTCGGCTCCTCGGGTAAGGCGCCGATCACTTCTCCGGAGGCGCCGATGGCGGTGATGATCGCGTTGTTCGGTACCAACTCGATGGACGCGACCGCGGATCTGTTGTTCTCGCCGGTGTTCTACAAGTTCCCGAATCTGAAGGTTGCGCTGTCCGAGGGTGGTATCGGGTGGATGCCGTACCTGCTCGAGCGGATCGACCTGACGTGGGAGAAGCACCGCTGGTATCAGAACGTGAACAAGGAGGTGCGTCCGTCGGATCTGTTCCGCGAGCATATGTACGGTTGCTTCATCGACGACTTCGAGGGTGTCGCCCGTCGCCACCAGATCGGTATCGACAACATCATGTGGGAGTGCGACTACCCGCACTCGGATTCGAACTGGCCCAACAGCCGGCAGTACACCACCAAACTGCTCCAGGATGTTCCCGACGACGAAGCGCACAAGATCGTCGAACTGAACGCCCGCAGGCTCTACAACTTCCCCCGCATCGACAGAAAGTGACGGGATTTGATCATGGCCCACGAGAAGGACATCGACGCGGCAGACTGGACCGACCAGGATCTCCTGACCCGCGACGAAGCCGGTGAACGCCTCGACGACGAGATCGAGACGACACGCCACCGGCTCACCGAGTTGAAATCCCAGTCCGGCGATGACCCGAATCATGCCTCCGCTCTGGACATGGTCGATCGCCGCCTGGCGGCCATGGAGAATCTTCGCGATTCTCTGTAGATCGCGCTCAGGCCGTTCCGGTTCCACCGGAACGGCCTTCTGCGTCTCGGGCGCGCGTTCGAGACTTCGACACGACACACACGGTGAAAGGTGAGCACGGGCATGGGAGCACGACTCGAAGGAAAGGTGGCGTTGGTCACCGGCTCGACCAGAGGTATCGGCCGTTCGATCGCGGAACTCTTCGCATCGGAGGGGGCGAAGGTGGCGGTCACCGGCCGCACCGCGGACCGCGGCCGAAAAGTGGTCGACCGAATCCGGGACGCCGGTGGTGCAGCGGAGTTCTTCCCGCTCGACGTGACGTCGGAGGACAGTGTGCGCGACGTGGTGGCAGCTACCGCAGCGCATTTCGGCACTCTCACGACACTGGTGAACAATGCTGCGCCCACCGATGCTGTCGCGAGTACCGTCAAGCCGCTGCACGAGTACTCGACGGACGAGTGGCAGCGAATCATGACGGGAACGTTGACGGGCAACGTGTTCTGGGCATCGAAGTACGCGTGGCCCCATCTTGCGCGTGCCGAGGGTGCCTCGATTCTCAACATCTCCTCGGGGCAGTCTCTCGCCGGATTCAAGGGCTTCGGGGCGTACGGTGCCGCAAAGGCCGGAGTGAACAGCCTGACCCGATCACTGGCGGTGGAGGGCAGTGCCGACGGCATTCGGGCCAACTGCATCCTCGTGGGACGGGTGGTGTCGTCGCGGGGCGACTCGGGTCATCACACAGGTGGTGGACGCTTGACCCGTATCGGAAATCCGATGGATATCGCTCATGCCGCAACCTGGTTGGTCTCGGACGAGGCGGCGTTTTCCACCGGCGCGTTGGTGACGATCGACGGCGGATTCTCGATCAACGGCGACGCCGCCACCGATGCCGAGAATCTGGCCTCGGTGGCGGGCTGAACCTTCTGGCAGGGCAGGGCAGGTCAGTTCGGTAGCCGGTCGATCACGTCCGCTGCCGTACTGACCCGTGTCAACACGGTGAGCAGATTCGCCACCATGAAGGTGTGTACCTCGTCCGACGAACCCGCCGTACAGTCTTCTGCAAGGATGACGTCGAAGCCGCGATTCACGGCTTCGAGGGCAAGTCCCGGAAGTGCGATGTTCGTGGAAACGCCTGCCAGCACCAGGGTTTCCACCTTCTGCAACCGCAGCATCGCGTCGAGGTTCGTTCCGTAGAACGCCGTCAGTCCGGTGGCTCGACTGCTCACGATGTCGCTCGGTTCGGGGCCCAGTTCGTGCGGGATCTCGACATCGATACTGCCCGTGCTCATCCCGCGGCTCCGCAGTGCCATCGTCCCGAGATACGAGTTGGGCAGCATCCCCTTCTGGTCCTGGCGATGTTCGATGACGCAGTGGAACACCGGCAGCCCGCGGGCGCGGAAAGCCTGCGCAAGCTGCGCTGTGCGTGGCACCACGCCGCGTCGCGCGACCTCGTGTGCAAGTCCCGGCGAGACCGACCTCCCGGGTTCCAGAATCCCGTGCTGGCATTCGCTGATGACCAGCGCCGCTGAACTGATCGGCATGGGAAGGGCTCGAGATGGTTGTGATGACTGGGGCGACACGTCGACTCCGTTCGAGAATGAATGGTATCAAGGTGACGATATAGCCAGTTGCTACTCGGCGATAGTCAAGCAGTGTGGATCAACGCGCTGGTAGTGGTGGTTGCCAATTAGTGACACTAATGCCAGAATCGGGTGAGCGAGTAACCCGGTCACGGAGTGGGGTGCGCGACCATCCCAGTCCGACTCGGCCGTCGGCCGAAGGTGCCGTGCGGCGCGGGTCCCCACTTACGAAGAATCGAGGCGGTGCCAATGATTGAAACCGACGAGGTCGCGTCCACTCGACTGAACGACCTCACATGGTGGCAGAACGGGGCGGCAGAACGTGATGCGTTGTTCGCAGGCCTGCGCCGCGACAATCCGCGTGCATTCGTCCCGCTGCCGGGTCGGGCGGGTGACGGAGAGAAGGGCTTCTGGGCCCTGACCCGTCACGCGGACGTGCTCGAGGTCAGCCGCCGGCCCGACGATTTCTGCTCGGGTGAGGGTACGCAGATCTTCGACCAGCCGCAGAAGCTCCGCGAGTATCGCGGCTCGATCATCGACATGGACAACCCCGAGCATGCCCGCATGCGCAAGATAGTCTCCCGCGGTTTCACGAACAAGAGCCTCGAGGGTATCCGGAGAGAGGTCGAGACCACCGTCCGGGAGATCCTCGACGAGATGCCGTCATCGGGGGAGTGCGACTTCGTCAGCGACTTCGCGGCATTGCTGCCCCTCCGCATCATCGACAATCTCCTGGGCATACCTCGTGAGCACGAGAAGTTCATTCTCGAGGCCACCAACACCATTCTCGGTGCGAGCGATGCCGAGTACATCGAGGATCAATCCGCGGCCGGTATCGGCAAGGCTGTGACCGCGGCCAGCGAAGGGCTCATCGACCTACTGCGATCGCTGTCGGAAGAGCGAATCGCACATCCCAAGGACGACCTGATCACCAAACTCGTGGCGGCGGAGGGCGAGAATCTCACTCCCCAGGAGATGGCCAAGTTCTTCATTCTGCTCGTGGGCGCGGGCAACGAGACGACCCGCAACGTCATCACACACGGACTTTTCGTACTCACGAGAAACCCGGACCAGCGCGACATCTGGATGGCGGACTACGATCGCCTGGCGCCGGCAGCCATCGAGGAATTGCTGCGGTGGGCCAGTCCCGTAGTGCACATGCGCCGCACGGTGACGCGAGACGGTGTCCGCCTGGGAGAGCAGGTGTTTTCTCAGGGCGACAAGGTGGTGTTGTGGTACAACTCCGCCAATCGTGACGAGTCCGTGTTCGTAGATCCGTTCACGTTCGATATTTCCCGCAACCCCAATCCGCATCTCGCGTTCGGTGCTCCCGGACCGCACTTCTGCCTGGGTGCACACCTCGCGCGACTCGAACTCGACGTCGCGTTCCGGGAACTGTTCCGGCGGTACCCGGATATTCGGGCGGTGGGGGAGCCTGCGGTGCTGCGGTCGAACTTCTTGAACGGCATCAAACATCTCGACGCGCACTACACAGTCAAGTGACGACAATTCGCGAGGAGAAACAGTGACCGAGACGATCGCCGAGCGGGACGTCGGCACATCCGTTCTGCACCGGGTGGAACAAGGGGTCATGACGATCACCTTGAACCGACCGGATGCGGCCAACGCCATCAGGCCGGACGACCGCGACCTGCTGATCGAGTTGTTTGCCGAAGCGGATGTGAATACCGATGTCCGAGTGGTCCTGCTGAAAGCGAACGGACGGCACTTCTGCGCAGGTGCAGACGTGGTGAAACTCGCTGACGGGCATGCGAAGAACGTCAAACGGGTGACCGCGCCGATGCGCACGATCATGAACGGAGCGCAACGCCTGGTGGCATCAGTGCTCGATTGTGGCAAGCCGGTGGTCACCGTCGTACAGGGCGCCGCGGCAGGCATCGGGGCTCACCTCGCCTATGCGTCGGACCTGGTGATCGCGACTGAGCAGGCCTACTTCGCAGAGTCCTTCGTCAAGCGTGGGTTGGTGGTGGACGGCGGCGGCGCGTACCTGCTGCCGCGCAGGATCGGCATGCAGAAGGCCAAGGAGATGGTCTTCTTCGGCGAGAAGCTTCCGGCTCGGGAGGCACTGTCTCTGGGCCTGGTCAACCGCGTCGTTCCGGTGGACGAACTGGATTCGGCAGTGGACGATTTCGTCGGTCGACTGGCTGCTGCGCCCACCAGTGCGATCGCGCTGACGAAACGACTCTTCAACGACTCGCCGGACGGCGACCGAGCCGGCGCCTTCACCGAGGAGGCCATGGCGCAGGAGATCCAGTCCTACTCGCACGATGCGGGCGAGGGCGTACGTGCATTCGTGGAGAAGCGCTCCGCGGACTTCGTAGGGTGGTGACCAGCATGCCTGACCAGACTTCCGCAGCCCCGGCCGAGAAGCCGCGCGCCGACATCCCGACCATCGAGAACGAGAGCCGCCCGTACTGGGACGCGGCGAAGGGCGGTCGCCTCCTCATCGCACAATGTAACGCCTGCGGGAAAGTCCACCATTATCCGCGTCCGTTCTGCCCGCGCTGCTGGAGTGAGGACGTCGTCCAGGTGGAGGCGAGCGGGCGAGGAACCCTGTACACCTATTCCACCGTGTACGTGAACGATCTGCATCCGTTCAAAGGAAGGCTGCCCTACGTCGCGGCGATCGTAGAACTCGAGGAAGGGCCGCGACTGATGACCAACATCGAAGGTTGCGAACCCTCCGATCTCGAAGTGGGTATGCCGGTGCAGGTGGACTTTCGGGCGATCACCGAAGACATCGATGCCACGGTGTTCCGTCCTGCCGGTGTGTAGACGCACGGGCCATTCGACAATTGCAAGGAGACACTCACAATGAGCGGATTGCTCGACGGTAAGGTCGCGCTGGTCACGGGCTCGGGCCACGGCATCGGTCGTGGGCACGCCCTGGAACTTGCCAAGCATGGCGCGACGGTGATCGTCAACGACCTCGGGACCTCGATCGACGGGGAGGGCACCGGAAAGGTCGCCGACGAGGTCGTGCAGATCATCAAAGATCGTGGCGGCGAGGCAATTTCCGACTTCAGCGACGTCGGCGACGAAGAACGGGTCGACTGGCTGGTCGAACGTGCGTATTCGGAGCTCGGACGGCTCGACATCGTGGTCAACAACGCGGGCATCGTCCGTGACCGGGCGATCTGGAACATGAGCGCGGACGATTTCGATCTCGTCATGCGTGTGCACGTGCGAGGTAGCTGGCTGACCAGCCGCGCGGTGGCCCGCAAGTGGCGGGAGGAATCCAAGGCGTCGGGTTCCAAGGTCTACGGCCGGATCATCAACACCACGTCCGGTGCCGGCCTGCTCGGACACTTCGGCCAATCGAACTACGGTGCTGCCAAGGCCGCCATCGTCGGTCTGACCCAGACGCTCAGCCTCGAGCTCGCGTCGATCGGTGCGACGGTCAACGCGATCAGCCCCGGTGGCCGCACTCGGATGTCCGCCACCATGGCCGGCGCCGACGCCCCGATCGAACCGGACGAGCGCGACGAGGACGAGTTCGATCCGAAGGATCCGTCCCTCGGCTCACCCGTGGTCGCCTGGCTCGCCAGCCCGGAGGCGGGGCATGTGAGCGGGCAGGTCATCAAGGCGCTCGGCGAGAACATTCAGTGGCTCCAGGGCTGGACACCGGTCTCCACGGTCTCCAACGGCGGGAAACGCTGGGACGCGAACAAGCTCGGCGCAGTCATGGGCACGGACGTCTTCCGGACCCGGGCCGCAGGACTGCGATTCGGCGGATAGCCGCAGAGTCGAAATTGATGAACGGCCTCGGTCCCTCGGGACCGAGGCCGTTCACGTGTTTCAGGTCAGTATCGGGTCTCGCGGAAGTCCCAGGATGCGTTCGGCGATGTGATTGCGCATCACCTCGGAGCTGCCCCCGGCGATCGTGAGGCAGCGGGCGAACAGATACGACTCCTCTACCACCGGAAGCTCGCCGGTCGTTGCGGCCAACCCGCCCAGACGCATACCGAGGTCCGTGATCTTCTGGGAGTGTTCGGCTTTGACGAGCTTGGACAGGGCTGCTTCCGGACCGGGGTCGACCCCCTGCACGGCGCGTGAGGCCTGCCGGACGTTGAGCAGTCGGAGCGCGTGGCCTTCGGCCAGCAGTTCACCGACCTCGCGGAGGTCCTCGTTCGCGGCCATTGCGAGAAGATCGGTCGCGGCGAGAGGAACGGATCCCGCACCGGCTCCGATCGACACCCTCTCGTTGCCGAAGGTCGCTCGCGCGACCTTCCACCCTGCTCCTACCTCGCCGAGAACGTCGGAATCCGGCACGAAGACGTCGTCGAGAAATACCTCGTTGAAGCCGGCCTGGCCGGTGAGTTCACGGATGGGGCGCACGTCGACACCCTCCGCTGCGAGATCGACGGCCATCATCGTGATGCCGGTGTGCTTCGGTGCACGAGGGTCGGTACGGACGGTCGCGATTCCCCAATCGGATTCGTGGGCGAGACTCGTCCAGATCTTCTGCCCGGTGACGCGCCACCCGCCCTCGACCCGGACCGCCGATGTGCGGATCGCAGCGGCGTCGGAGCCTGCCCCGGGCTCGCTGAAGAGCTGGCACCATTGGGTCTCGCCGAGCAGCACCGACTTCACCCACCGTCGCTGCTGGTCGGGGGTCCCCGACTCCGAGATGGTGAGAGCAATCCATCCAGTGATCGACAGGTCGGGAACCGGTGTGGTGCGGAACGCCTCTTCGATGACGAGTTGTTGGACCGGATCGGCTGCCAGACCCCACGGCTTCTTCCAGTGCGGCACGAGATATCCGCTGTCGACCAGGAACGCGCGCTGCCGATCCTCGGGGAGCGATTGCCATTGATCGCGGGCCTTTCGCGCCGCCGTCCGGTATTCCTGCGCCTCGGGCGGAAGGTCGAGCGTGAGACGGGGCGTCGGGTCGGCGCGGTACCCCTCCGCGACTGCGCGTGCGGCACTACCGCATTCGGCGACGAAAGACTGGAGGGATTCGGCTCGGCGCAGGTACAGATGAGCATCGTGGTCCCACGTGAATCCGATACCGCCGTGCAACTGGATGTTCGTCCGGGCGCAGAAGATTTGCGCGCGGCGCGCGTATGTCGCGGCGACGGCTGCCGCGAGGCCGGCTCGGTCGGGGTCGGTGATACGCGCAGCATCCCAGGTGGCGGCCACGGTGAGTTCGGCGTCGAGCAGCATGTTCGCGAGGTGGTGCTTCACGGCCTGAAAAGTGCCGATCGGACGACCGAACTGAACTCGCTCCAGGGCATACCGCTTCGACATCTCGACGCAAGCGAGAGTACTGCCGAGGGCTTCGGCCGATGCCAGCGTGCGCAGCCGCGTCCGGGCCGCGGACGCTGCACCGGGCAGGACGGTGACCGCCGACATGGGGACCTTCCGTGCGGTCACACGCCCGATCTGCCGCGTGGGATCGAGTCCGGGCAGGATCTCCACGGCCAGACCGTCGGCGTCGGCGTCGACTACGAGGACGTCCTCGTGCGAGAGAAGGAGGAGAACGTCGGCGAAGCCAGGGGTGAGCACTCCCTCGGATCGGCCCTCGAGTCCCTGGTGGTCGACAACCCAGGTGCCACCGGAACCGAATCCCGCGACCACGGAACCGTCGGCGAGTCCAGGAAGGAGCTTTTGCCTCAGTTCATCGGTTCCGTGGTCGCACAGAATCGCGGACGCCAGCACGGTGGGCAGGAACGGACCGGGCACCAGACCGTGCCCCGTCGCTTCGAGAACGACACACAACTCGGCGATGCCGTATCCGGAGCCTCCGTAACTGTCGGGCAGGTGCAGGCCCATCCATCCGAGTTCCGCCATCGCCTCCCAGAACGGCGGAAGGGACTTGTTCGATGTGTCCAGCGACTCCCGGGCGGTGGCCAACGAACCGTGACGGGACAGGAAGGCCGTGGCGGCGTCGGCGAGTTGGCGGTGTTCGTCGGTGATTGCCAGAGCCATGGGTGGCTCCTTTCGATTCGGCCGATCCTATTCGGCGGGTGAGGAATTGCGTGCCTGGCCACGTCCGTGAGCGACGACGTCCGCCGTGCGCCCTGCGACGGCGGACGCGGCGGCCGACCAGGAGCGGTTCAGGGCGGCTTCCCGGTGGACGGCATCGGCGGTACCATCGGCCGACACCGCGTCGTACAGTTTCCACACTGCGTCGAGTGTGGGCTTGTCGGCCGCCGAGAATGCATCGGCCACGGCCCACCCACGGTCGGCCAACTCGCGGTCGTCGACGATCTCGTTCACCAGGCCCCAGGACAGCGCGGTGCGGGCGTCGATATAGCAGCCAGTGGCACTCATCTGGCGAGCACGACGAACTCCGACCGCCTCGGCGAGTCGAGCCGTCAGACCTCCACCAGGGACGATGCCCACCCGGCAATGGGTATCGGCGAATCGGGCGGACTCGCCCGCGATCAGGAAGTCGCATGCGAGAGCCAGCTCGAACCCTCCTGTCACTGCGGGGCCGCTGACGAGACCGATGACCGGCGTCACGAGTTCGGCGACGTAGGTGATGCAGTTGCCGTCCGTCGCATCTGCGCCGTCGAAGCCGCTCTCGGCGAGATCCCTCAGGTCGACGCCGGAGCAGAAGGCTCCGCCGGCGCCGGTGAGCAGGACAACCGTGACGGTGGGATCGGCGTCGGACGCGCGGAGGGCGTGCACCAGTTCGGCGCTGAGGGATCTGCTCAACGCGTTGCGCACCCTCGGCCGGTTGAGTGTGAGCATGCGCACGCTGCCGCGTTGCTCGACGACGACAAGGTTGCCGCTGTCCTCGTCGGGGTCGGATGTGCGGGGGATCGCGTTGTCACTGTCGGTCATCGCTCGTGGCCTCTGCTTCGGTATCGGTGAATGTCGGTGTCCGGTCCGCCGACACGGCCTGTCGCCGCGTCATGGCACGGATGCGTCGGCGCACGTTGCGCTGCGCGGCAAGCGCGTCCCCCGCGATGATCGCGTCGACCAGTTCGACGTTCCGCTCGTGGATCCACCGACGTTCCGCCTCTGTCGGGCTGACGCCGTGGATGCGGGCAAGGTTGTTGCCGATGTGCATGAACAACTCGAGGACGGGATTACCTGTCAGGCGGGCGATCTCCGTGTGCACGGTGACAGCCTGCGCACGCAGGTCGTCCGAGCGGGATTCCTCGGCCAGCACCTGACGGAGTCTGTCGACTCCCGCGGGATCGATCGTTGCGGACAACTGCGCTGCTGCGGCGGTCTCCAACGTCTCCATCGTCTCGAACAGGTCTGCGGCAGCAAAACCCGCGTACTCGAGGTACAGCGAGGCGTGGTCGAGCACAGCGGACCGCTCGGGTGCGGTCACGACGAGGCCGCCGCCCGGTCCGCGGCGGGGCTTCGCGACGTGCCGGCTCTCCAGGATCCGGCACGCTTCCCGGATGACCGAACGTCCCACTTCGAACCGTGCCATCAGGCTGGTCTCGGATCCGAGTGCCTCACCCACCCGCCACCCGGCTGCGACGATCTCGTCCTCGATCGCCCGCGCCACATCCGCGGCTCGGGGACGCGGTGGCCCGTCACTGGTGGACGCAGTCTCGTCTTCTGATCGTGCCATGTACCCTCCTGGGCAATTCCGTGGACTGAATAGAAGGTATCTGCTCTAATCATCAGAGGGAAGAGGCGAGACTCTCCCAATTTCGTTCACCTAATACACTGCTCGGTCCGAGCAGAGTTGCCGTCTCCCGTCTGGAGTGACATGAAATCCGAAGTCTGTGGGCGTCCGTCGTTCGATGTGGTCGTCGACCCGGGAACCGGACGCGCCGCCGAGATTGCTCACCGCGCCGAGAACGTCGGGTTCGGCGGCTTCTTCCTCGGTGAAACCAGCCATGATCCCTTGCTTCTCCTGGCCGCGGCGTCGCAGACGACGTCGACGATGACGCTCGGGACGAGTATCTACGTCGCGTTCGCGAGAACACCGATGGTGACCGCGGTCGCGGCCAACGACGTGCAGGCGCTCTCACACGGACGGCTCCGGCTCGGTCTCGGGAGTCAGGTGAAGCCGCACATCACCCGGCGGTTCAGCATGCCGTGGTCGCGGCCCGCGGCACGGATGCGCGAATACGTACAGGCACTGCACGCCATCTGGGACGCGTGGGAGACCGGTTCGCCGTTGGATTTCGACGGGGAGTTCTACCAGCACACCCTGATGACACCGATGTTCGATCCCGGGCCGAATCCGTTCGGGCGCCCACCCGTCCAACTCGCCGGTGTCGGAGAGGCGATGTCACGCGTGGCAGGAGAGGTCGCAGACGGATTTCTCGTGCATTCCTTCGTCACCGACCGCTACCTTGCCGAGGTCGTACTACCCAGTGTGCAAGAAGGATTGTCGTGTTCGGGCCGGCCCCGAAGGGATTTCACCATCGGGGTCACTCCAATGGTGGCGTGCGGTACCACCGCGGACGAGATCGCGGCAGCCCGCGACCACGTGCGCGGGCAGATCGCCTTCTACGGATCCACGCCCGCCTATCGGGGCGTGCTCGATCTGCACGGATGGGCCGGACTTCACGAGAAGTTGTATGCACTGTCGAAAGCGGGGGAGTGGGACGTCATGCGAAGCCTGATCGACGACGACGTTCTCGCAGCGTTCGCCGTCGTGGGTTCCGTGGAGGAGGTCGCGGACGCGCTGGTCGCGCGGTGGGGAGCGGTGTCCGATCACATCAGCGTCGCCGCGCGTTCGAGCGACAGTCTCGCGGGATGGCGATCGGTCTTGAAAAACACTGAGGCACAAGATATCAATGACGTACATGACTGAGAATATTCTGGTCCCGGAGCACGGTATCCACGCACCGTCGACCAGCACGCCTGCGCGCCGCCCGTGTTCGGTCCGTCGCACGACGTCTGTGGACATCGAACGCCCACGGGGACACTCCGACCTTCTCCAACTCCGCGGGGCCGGAGTCGATGTCGTGACGGACAAGGCAGGGGAGTGGTCGCGAACCGGCGGGGGCGCCGTCGATGTCGACGTCGACCTTGGCCGAGGTCGCACCGTCACGGACATCGCCGACGGCGCCGCGGCGGCCGACCTCACACCACTGATCGGTCTCTCCGCAGCGTCAGGGTTTCGCAAAGCGGTGAGGGATTGCCTCGCACCTCACCATCAGGGCAGCGTCGTCGCGAGACTACTGGACGACGTCCCGGTGGCGACCGTCATCTCGGGATATGCACTGACCCGCGAACTCTCCGCAGAGGAGCAGCGGCGCCTCGGTGGTCGCGGCGCCCTCGCACGGGCCGACTACTGTGCCGGGTTCGCAACCGGGGGAACGATGATGACGGGCGTCGCGCGAGACGGAGCACCTCCCCTCGTCAACGGCCCGCAGGCGCCGGACCTCGTCCGGGTGGGCGCGGGCTGGCACCCTATGAGTGAACTTCGGCCGGGGTCGATGCGACGCATTCGGCGGATCGACGTGAGTGTGGTCGATGACGCGGAACTGTCGGTAGACGCGATGTTCCGCGACACCCGTGAACGCCGCCGGGATCGAAACCGTGGTGCACGAGTACGGGACCGACGTTCTGGTCGACTCACGCACGTTGACGGTGCAGCGGTTGACCGTCACTCCGCGGGTCCTGCCCTGGCCGGAATGCCCTGGTGCGGTGGCCGGCGCGCAACGCCTCGTCGGGCGCAAGGTCACGGAGATCGAGCGCCTGGTCGGCTCGGACTTCCACGGTGTCGGATCCTGCACCCACCTGAACGACCTACTGCGATCGCTCGGTGACGTCTCCCCGCTCGCGGTACTTCTCCCCGGCCCCGACAATTCTTCCGCGCACGTCTGAAAGGCAACACATGACCAGATATGACCGAACCGAAGTGGAGGGCGCCTTCCGGCACTACTTCACTGTGGGCCCCATTTCGGAGAACTGGGACGCGATGGCGCAGCTGTTCACCGACGACGGTATCTACCGAGATCACTTCTACGGCATGTTCACCGGGCCCTCGGAGATCTCGCGCTATCTCGAGGGCACCATGGGTGCCGCCCCGCATGTGTACAACCCGCTCGTCTGGTACACGATCGACGACGATCGGGTGGTGTACAAACTGGTCAACCGCGCCGACAATCCGGAACCGGGTGCACCAGCCCTCGGTTTCGACTCACTACAGGTACTCACGTATGCGGGCCGGGGAAAGTGGTCCGCGCAGGAGGACTGGTGGGTGATGTACGAGATGAAGAAGTTCGCCGCCGAGTTCCGCGAGGCGTCGTCGAAATTTCCGATGCCGGATTCCCCACTCAGTCGGCGTGATTGGGGCGACTGGGTCGATTGGGCACGTCCGGCCGAGGGGCATGTGGCGCACCCGTCCTGGATGGACAGAGACGGTTTCACACCCATCTCCGGACGGGCCGATATCGACTTCGGTACTCGTAACAGCTGACCTCATACCGATTCAGCTGCGTAGCAGCTTGATCGCACTCATCGGGCAGGCCGAGGCGCCGGACTCGGCCTGCCCGATCTGCGACTCCGCCACATCGAAATCGGTGGAGGCGGCGAATCCGTCGTCGTCGAGTTCATAGAGGTCCGGTTCGGTGGCGGCGCACATACCGTGGCCTTCGCATTGCTCGAGTTCGATGTGGACCTTCATGGCGTTACCTTTCGTCAGTGTGTGTGAGTCGGGTGAGGGACTGTCCATCGCGGGGTGACATCAGGCACGCAGTCGGTACCGCCACGCCCGCAGGTCGTCTCGGTCGGCACCGTGATCGACGAGCCAGCCGTCCGGACCGGTGCGCCACCCCTGTAGCCGGTCGACGACTGCGGTGATGGCTTCTTCCGGTGTGAGCAACCACTTCTCGTCCACGACGGGACGATGCTGACCCGCGTGCGACCGGGCCGTCCACCGTCGGCGGAGGTCGTTCATGTTCCCGGCCGTCACAAGATAGTCTGCGATCACTTCGGAGGGCTCGACTCCTGCACCGAGAAGAAGCGAGGCGACCACGACGCCGGTGCGGTCCTTGCCTGCCGCGCAGTGCACGAGAATCGGGCCGTCCGCCCTGGCCACGAGCGCGAGCAGACCGGCCACGCGGTCGGGTACGGTATCGAGGATCTGCAAGTACAGTGCGGTGAGATCCGGTGGACGACGGTCGGTCGGTGCCGCAGCATCGTGCAGAGGCCGGTGGTGGGAGACCGTCGGTTGCGTCCATTCGAAATGTGCGCGATCGCGTTCGGCGGTCGAGCGCAGATCCACGACCGCGACGGGTGGCCACGGTGCAACATGTTCGGGTAGCGAGTCCCCGGAGTAGGGTGCATCGCTGCGGTAGAGGATTCCGGTGCGGGTGGTACCGCCGTCGGTGAGACGCAGACCGCCGACATCGCGCAGGTTCGCGAGGCGGTCGGTGGTCACGGTCTCGTGCAGGAGCGCTTCGTGTTCGTCGATCACGCCCGAGGTCCCTTCTCTGTGTTTCGCCGGGTCGGCGGGTGCGCGTCGACGAGTTCCCGCAACCGGACCCGGTCGGTCTTCGACATGGCGGTCAGCGGAATCTCGTCGACGAGCACGAGGTGATCGGGTGCCTTGTAGTCCGCGAGTCGCGTGGTGATCCACGCGCGGAGTTCCGGCAACGACGGTGCCTTGGTGGGAGACACGGGAACGACGAACGCGACTCCTATCTCCCCGATCACCGGAGCGGAGTACCCGATCACCGCTGCGTCCCGGACCTCCGGGTGCTCGGCGAGCACTTGTTCGACCTCGACGGGGTGGACGTTGAAGCCGCCGCGAATGTAGAGGTCTCCGGTCCGGCCGGCCAGGACCACGTTGCCTTCTTCGGTCAGCATCCCCAGGTCGCCGGTGACGAAGTAGCCGTCGGCGTCGAAGGCTTCCCTGGTGCGCTCGGGGGCGTTCCAGTAGCCCCGCATCACGCAGCCGCCCTTCACGCGAATGCGTCCGATCTCCCCGTTGGGCAGCTCGGCGCCGTCCTCGCGGGTGACCCGGATCGTCATCCCGGTCTGGGGACGGCCGACAGTCCGGAACTGCACCGACGGCGGATCTGTGGGCTCGGTGCCACAGACGGTGGGAGATTCGGTCATGGCGTATCGAACGACGAGGGGAACCCCGATCAGTGCGGCGGTCTTCTCGACCAGTTCGGGCGAGGCGGGCGCGCTTGCGACGACGCCCACGCGAAGGTGCGGCAGGGATTCACGGTTCACGCCGGGTTCGTCGAGCAGCTTTGCCCATTGGGTGGGGACTCCTCCACCGACCGTGATCCGCTCGTCCTTCAGCGCCGCGAACATTTTCGCGGCCGACCACGGAACGGGGGAGATGACTACGGTCGTTCCCCAGATCAGTTGGTCCCAGAGTTTCGACATGAAACCTGCGTGCGGGAACGGCGTCGACGACAGTCGGCGGTCGTAGGGGGCGCTCATGATGCCGGACGCCATCGCGGACGCTGCGAGATTGTCGGAATCGAACCATGCCCCCTTGGGGAGGCCGGTCGTTCCACTCGTGAAAATGATCGAGACAGGGTCGCTGCGGGTGAGGACCACACCGGGTAGTGCGTCGTCAGCGCGTCCCTCGGCAGCGACGAGTTCCGAACGGGGCAGGACGGCGATCCCCTCGGGAACTTCGGGCAGGCCCGCATCGAAGTCGCGGATCACGAGCGCAGGCGTGACGCCGAGCAGGATCGAGTCGGTCTCGCGTGGGCCGAGTCGCGGATTCAAGCCGGTGGTGACGGCACCCAGAAACGCTGCGGCACAATAGCAGACCGCATAGTCGATGCCCGAAGGCAACATCAGTGCGACGACGTCACCCTTGCGTACCCCACGCTCTGCCAGATGGATGGCGAGTCGGCGGGCCCGGCCGATCCACTGTGCGAAACCGATTCGCGTGCCGTCCTGTTCCACATACGCATCTCGGCCGCCGTGTATCCGAGCCGCCGCCTCGAGCAATGCCCGCGTGTTGGCGAATTCGCCCACGACCGGTGGCCCGGTCACCGCGGTGGGAGCGGCTGGACCGCCGACCGTCGCAGACACGGTCACGGTGCTTCTGATCCGAGGAGCACCGTGCCGCTCGAGCAGAACCAACCCCCGGTGCCGCTGACGCAGGCGATCTTCGCGTTCTCCACCTGCCGCGGGCCGCATTCTCCGCGCAGCTGCCTGGCGGCCTCGACGATCAGGAACAGTCCGCGCTGACCGGGATGGCAGGCGGACAGTCCGCCGCCGTCGGTATTCGTGGGGAGTTCGCCGCCCAGCCGCAGCGTGCCCTTCTCGACGAAGGCGCCGCCCTCACCCTTCTCGCAGAAACCGAGGTCTTCCATGGTGAGCATCAGCATGTAGCTGAACGCATCGTAGACCTCGGCGATGTCGACGTCCGTGGGCGTCAACCCCGCGCGTTCGAACGCCAGCGGCCCGGTGATCGATGCCGGCCCGACGGTCATGTCGTCCCACTGGCTGGTGAGCATGTGTGACGTGGCCTCGCCGGTGCCCAGTACCCACACCGGTTCGGAACGAAGGTCCTTCACTCGGTCCTCGGCCACGAGAACCGCCGCGGCGCCGCCGTCCGAGCGGATGCAGCAGTGCAGTTTTGTGAACGGATCGGCGATCATGGGGCCGGAGAGCACGTCGTCGATGGTGATGGGGTCGCGATAGTACGCTTCCTCGTTGTCCTTGGCGTTGAACCGTGCGGACACTGCCACTTCGGCGAGTTGCTCGATCGTCGTGCCGTACTGGTGCATGTGCCGTCGGGCCGCCATCGCGTACTTCGACACGAGCGTGTGGCCGTAGGGCGCATCCCACTGCAACGGTCCTCGCGAACCCCAGTTGATGTTCGCGGTCCGCAGTCCCTTGCGCAGGTCGGCGCGTGCCGTCGAGCCGTACGTCAGCAGGACCACGTCGGCATGACCGGCCGAGATCGCGTCCGCGGCATGGGCGAGCATGACCTCCCACGAGGCCCCGCCCACCGATGTCGAGTCGACCCAGCGAGGCTTCAGGCCGAGATACTCCCCGACATCGGTGGGCGGCAACGTGCCCTGCCCGGTGGAGGCGAGCCCGTCCACGTCCTCGGGGCGCAGTCCCGCGTCGGCGAGGGCCCTGCGACTCGCCTGCCCCATCAGTTCGTAGGCGTTCGTGTCGTCGACCCGTCCCACGTCCGACAACGCGACACCGGCGATGGCAACTCTTCGGCTCACTGCGGTGCTCCTTGCTCCAGAAGTTCGGCCAGCACGTCGGCCGGTTCGTCGAATAGGTGGGTGAGTACGTGCGCCCGCTTGAGGTAGAGGTGCGCGTTGTGCTCGTAGGTGTAACCCATTCCGCCGTGGACCTGGATGCTCGACGCCGCGTTGCCCACGGCTGCCCGGGCGGCGACGGACTTGGCGGAGAGGATCTGGAACAACGCGTCCGCACGCCCCGACTGCAGACTCACCGCAGCGAACAGGGTCTGCGACAGTGCCGCGTCGGCGGCTACCGCCATGTCGGCGCAGGCGTGCTTGATCGCCTGGTTCACGCCGATCGGGCGTCCGAACTGAATTCGCGTTTTCGCGTGCTCGGTTGACAGCCGCAGCGTCGCCTCGGCGAGGCCGGACAGGCCGGCCGCGGTGAGCACCATGGCGCGCATCCAGATCGGGTCCGTCTGGGCGGGCAGCCAGTGCTGCACGCGCCCGCTGGCGACGGTCGACGTCGCGAGCCGGGTTCCCGGGTCCATGGATGTGAGTGGGGTGACGTCCGGGAACTCGGATATCTCGACCAGAGCCGCTCCGTGCTGAGCGACGAGCAGCACGTGGCTGACGCCGACGCAGTCCAGCAGGTCGAACGAGCCCTTGAACCCGTCCTGATCGATGGCGCCGTCCCCGCGCAGTTCGCCGAGTCCGACCATGGCGTCTCCGGACCCGATGCGGTCGGTGAGATCCTGGTCGCCGTGTGCCGCACTGACGCGGGTGGCCAGCGTGGAGGCAAGGAACGGACCTGTTGCAAGGTGCTCGGCCAGGGCCGCGAACAGGAGTACCTCGTCGTCGAGGGGCCGGCCGGAGCCGCCGTGGCTCTCGTCGAGCCCCAGAGTGAGCAGGCCCAGTGCGGCGCCCTCGGCCCACACGCTCCGATCGACCGACGACTCCTCGCGCGCACGCCGCCTGATGTCCTCGATCGGCATGCGGGTGCTGATGAAATCGACTGCTGCGGAGACTAGTTCGAGTTGGTCCTCGGAGGGGAGAAGGTTCATGATCTCTGCTTTCTGTCAGCGCGGAAGGCCGAGGATGCGATCCCCGATGATGTTCCGTTGGATTTCGGACGTTCCGCCGCCGATGGACTGAGAGAAGGAATGGAAGTAGTTTCCGACCCAACCGTGGTGGTCCCATCGCGAGGTTCCGCGGAGGGCTTCGGCGCCGACGATGTCCATTGCCAGCGCGGCAACTTCTTTTGCCAGATCGGCGTAGTGGAGCTTGAGCATCGACCCGCGCGGTCCGGGTGTGTCGGATTGCATGTTCTGGCAGATCCCCACGTAGGTCATCGCCCGCAGTGACGCGACGGAAGATCGGGCGCGCGCCAGCCGCCGGGAGATCTCGTCGTCCGCGATGGCCGGTCGTCGACCGTCCGGTCCGACGTGGTCGCGGGAAAACTCGATGAGGTCCTCGACGACCCCCGCCAGGCGAACCTGGTTGGCGGTGAAGGCGGTTCCGCGCTCGAACGACAACGTCGACATCGCGACACTCCAACCGGAACCGATTTCGCCGACGACATTGCTGACGGGGATCCGGACGTCGTCGTAGAAAACCTCACAGAATTCGGCACCGCCCTCGATGGTCTCGATGGGACGGACGTCGATGCCCGGTGTGTGCATGTCGCAGATCACCCAGGTGATGCCCTGGTGCTTCGACCCCGCATTATCGGTGCGTACCAACAGTTCCTGGTAGTCCGCGCACTTGGCGAAACTGGTCCAGATCTTCTGACCGGTCACCACGAGATGATCGCCGTCGATGACGGCCCTGGTCTTGAGGGAAGCCAGGTCGGAGCCGGCCTCCGGCTCCGAGAACCCCTGGCACCACACGGCATCACCCTGCAGGATCCTCGGCAGGTGGAATGCCTTCTGTTCCTCGGTGGCGCGGGTGATCAGGGTGGGGCCGGCGTGGTTGAGACCGACGAAGCTCGCATCGATTCCGGGCAGTCCCTGGGCCGCGTACTCCTCGTACCAGATCAACTGCTGGAGGAGGGTCAGGCCGCCGCCCCCATACTCTTTCGGCCAGGCGATTCCGGCCCATCCACCTTCCCACTGGGTCTTCTGCCAGGCCATGTCGTATTCGCGAATACCGGCGTCGTCCCGCGGGCGCGGATCACGGGGCTTGTTCTCGACCAGCCACGTACGTACCTGGTCGCGGAACTCCACCTGTTCCTGTGTGAAGTCCAAGTCCATAGGAGACCTTCCATAGCGGCGGATCGCGAAGATCCGCACTCGACCACTCGAGTATAAGTGACAGTATTGTCAGATTAAAGAGTTTGAGGCCGTTTGATGAGGATCGGCCGAATACCGTCGGGCCAGGGCCTCGCTGCCCCGGGCCAGGACGGTCACGTCGGCACCGACGAGGATGAAGCGAGCGCCGGCCGACATGTACCGGCGGGCGATGGTCTCGTTGAAGGCGTTGACGCCGGCGGCCTTGCCGGACGATGCGATGACGGAGATTGCCTTTTCGATCACTTCGACGACCTCGGGGCTCTCCGGCTTCCCGAGGTAACCCATCGAGGCTGCGAGATCTGCGGGGCCGATGAAGACCGCGTCGATTCCGTCGACGGCGAGGATCTCCTCCAGGCAGTCGAGACCCTCCGTCGACTCGACCTGGACGGTGAGGGTGAGGCTCTCGTCTGCGGTAGGCAGATAGTCAGAAATTCGGTTCCACCGTGATGCGCGGGCAAGGGCGCTGCCCACGCCGCGGATGCCCAGCGGGGGATAGCGCGTAGCCGCCACGAGTGCGCGTGCATCCTCTGCCGATTCCACCATCGGCACGATCAGGTTGGTTGCCCCGATGTCGAGGAGCTGCTTGATCGCCACGGGATCGCCGGATGCCGGCCGGACGAGGACCTCGACCGGGTACGCCGCGAGCGTCTGCAGCTGCGCGAGTGTCGAACGAATGTCGTTGGGAACGTGCTCCAGGTCGAGCATGAGCCAGTCGAGCCCTGCGCCGGCGCAGATCTCCGCGCTGTACGCGTTGCCGGATGCGATCCACATGCCGATCTTCGGGCGGTCGGCGCGCAACAGTTCTGCCCATCGGTTCTGCATCAGCCGACTTCCCTCGCAAACGAACAGGAAACCGTTCCCAGCGGCCCGTAGTCGGCGACGAACGTGTCGCCGGGCTCGGCGAAGATCGGGGTGGTGAACGAACCGGCCAGGATCACCTCGCCGGCCCTCAGGGGTACGCCGTGCGGTGCGAGCCGGTTCGCAAGCCACGCCACCCCGTTGCCGGGGTGGTTGAGCACGGCAGCGGCGACGCCCGACTCCTCGATGGAGCCGTTGCGCAGCAACAGAGCGCTCACCCATCTCAGGTCGACGTCCATGGGCTTCACCACCCGGCCACCGAGCACGATTCCCGCGTCCGCGGCGTTGTCCGCGATGGTGTCGACGATGGTGCGGAGATGGCCGGTCTCCGGATCGCTCATCTGTACGCGGGCGTCGAGGATCTCGAGAGCGGGGGTGACGTACTCACTCGCGCTCAGGACGTCGTACAGCGTCACCCCGGGGCCCTTCAGGTCCTCGCCGAGAATGAAGGCGAGTTCCACCTCGATGCGGGGCCGGATGAATCGTCCGGCCGGCACAGTTCCACCGTCGTCGAAGAACATGTCGTCGAAGATCGCGCCGTAATCGGGTTCGGAGATCGAGACCGCACGTTGCATGACCTTGGAGGTGAGGCCGATCTTCCGGCCTCTGACGCTGCGTCCGTCGGCCGCCTTCAGGTCGACGAGCGCCCGCTGAACCGCGTAGGCGTCGTCGATCGTCATCGACGGATACTGCAGGGAGAGTTGGCGAATGGGCACCCGCGTCTTCTCGGCCTCGTAGAGGCGGCGCGCGGTGTCGGCGATCGCCTCCGCGCTCAATGTGTCGGATTCAGGCATGGTGGTTGCTCACTTGCCGAGGAAGGCGAGTGCCGCCGGATTGAAACTCGCCGGGTCCTCGAAGTGTGGCCAGTGGCGCACGTCGGGCATCTCGAAGACCTCGGAGTCGGGGATCAGCCTGGCGACGGTGCGCGCCGTGTTCTGGTACTCGCCGTGGTCCTTTCCGGACGCGACGATCATGGTCGGTGCCGTGATGGTCTTCCACTGCTCCTCGGGAATGAGGTTGCGATCCCTCGCCGTCGCGTCCTGCAGGATCAGCAGGTGGTCGATCGTGTCGCGGGTGTCGTCGCGTCGGTAGATGGCCTGACGCAGCGCGACGAGGTCGGGAAGACGGTTGTCCTCGTCGGCGATGAGGTGCTCGAAGACCTTGTGGATCGACTCCCACGTAGGGTTCTCGACCGCGGCAGTGCGCTCGGCGCGGATCCGGGCCATGTTGGACGCCGTGGCGATCAGCCCGGCCGGCGACATCAGGATCAGCTTGTGAACGCGGTCGGGACGCTGCACGGCAACGGCGGCGGAGACCCATGCCCCGAGTGACATGCCGATGAAGTGCGCCTTCGACATCCCGAAGTGATCCATCACGGCGAGTATCTGCCGCACGTAGACCGCAATTTCGTAATCGTGGTCGGGCTTCTCGGAGAAGCCGTTGCCCACCATGTCGATGGCGACGCAGTGGTACTGCTCGCTCAGTGCGGCGAGATTCGGGGCGAACGTCTCCCAGTGGCCACCGGTTCCGTGGAGCAGGATCGCGTGCGGCTTGTCGGGAGAGCCTGCCTCGGCGAACCGTGTCCGCACGCCGTCGACATCCACGAATCCCTGACGGAAGTCGAGCTCGCGAAGGAAGCCCCAGATGCTTCGGTAGTGGTCGGTGGCGACGGCCGGGACGGTCATCGTTGTCTCGCTCATGTACAGGCCTTCCTGGATTCGACGGCGGCGCCACGGCCGGACATCGATCTGACGGTTGTGTCTTCTTTTGACCCTATTATGCACAGTGTGCACGTTTGGGTTGGGGTATTTCAATAGCTGTGAACTGGGAATTCCTGAGGATCCAGGATTGCGGTCTTCGGATATCGACCATTGTTTCTGACACTCACATACGATATGACTATGAGAAGTGTTCAGTCGTTTGGGCAAGCCTCCCCGGACGCGAAGCACACACCGGACCGCCTGCGAAGTCCGTCGCGGGCGGGTCACGAGAAGAGCTGAGGGCAATGTCGGTACATGAGGAGACCCGCGCGGTCGAGCGACGGGAGCTGGCGCAGCTGGCCAACGAGTTCGCCGTGGTCCGCGTGTCGCTGGATACGACCGGGAACGGTCCCAGGTTGCTGGTCGAGGACGCCGAGACGGGAGATCACATCTTCCTCTCACCGCTCGAGCTCGCGAGCCTGTGCCTCGCGACCCCCCAGGACCGTGAGGAGTGGATGCGCGTCGGCAACTACCGCGACGAGCACCGCGACCGCTCGCTGGGGCCGGTGGGGACGGTTCGCCCTCTCACCAGGGACGTGTCGTGACGGTCGACCTGGTCGGTCTGGGCTTGACCACGATGTCGCTCAAGCCCGGTGACACCCCGCTCCAACTCGCCTGCCAGGCGACCCGGGCGGCTCTGGCCGACGCCGGAATCACGCACGCCGACGTCGACGGACTTCTCGTCGGGTCCTCACAGGGTGTACGGCCCGACCGCCTCGGAGTGACGTTCGCGGCCCAGGGCGGATTCTCGGATCTTCGACTTCTCGAGCACGTCGAGATCAAGGGCGCCACCACGATCGCGATGATCCAGCGGGCAGAGGCCGCCATCGACGCCGGCGCGGCCCGGACCGTGGTCTGTGTCTTCGCCGACGCCCCGCTGGTGGAAGGCAAGGGCGCCGGGTCGGCATACGCGCACAGCGGGGGAAACACCGGGACGCGGGGACTCGAACGTGCATCGGGACTGCTGGGTTCGGTGCCCACCTACGCATTGCTCACCCGGAGATGGATGCACCTCACCGGAGGCACGGCCACCGACCTGTGTGCTGTCGCCACGACCGCGCGGGCGTGGGCGCTGGGCAATCCCGATGCGGTGGTGACGAAGCCGCTGGACGACGAGGGGTACCTGGCCAGCCCGATGATCGCCGATCCGCTGCGCCGCCTCGACTGTGCCCGGCCCGTGAACGGTGCGGTCGCCGTCGTCCTCAGCGGGGATCCCGGCGTCGGTAACGCCGTTCGCCTCGTCGTCCGGGGGACCGGTCGCGATCACCCGGTCCGGCGTCGTCGTGCCGGGGGAGAGTCGTGGTTCGGGGGTGGTGCGCGTGCCGTGGACGACGCGCTCGGCCAGGCGGGAATGTCCCGGACGGACCTGGACATCGCCCAGCTCTACGACCCGTTCTCGGTGGTCACGCTCCTCCTCCTCGAGGAATACGGGCTCACCGGCGGAATACCGGCGGGCGAGTTCGTACGAGGCGGTGGAACGAGCCGGGGTGGCGCACTTCCCGTCAACACCGGTGGCGGCCAGCTGTCCGGCTTCTACCTTCAGGGCATGACGCCCCTTGCGGAGGCGATGATCCAACTGCGTGGCGAGGGAGGCGAGCGCCAGGTGCCCGATGCCCGTACGGCTCTCGTCGGTGGAATCGGTGGCCGTGTCGATCACCATGCCGCCATGATCCTGGAGAGAGCTGCATGACCACGACGACGGATTGCACCGACTGGCTGCTCGATCCCGGCCTCGTGCCGGATGTGGCAGGCGACCCGCTCGCGCCCCTCTACGAGGCGAGCGCCCGCGGCGAACTCGCCCTGCCCTTTTGTGCCCGCTGCGGAATTCCACTCGACCTCGAGCAGTACGTCTGCGACGGCTGCGGGTCGAGCGAGAGCGACTGGCGGGTGGTCGAACCGACCGGAGTCGTCCATTCCGCCACGACCATGCACCGCTTCGAGCCGGGACTGGTGCGGACGGCCGAGCCCTACGCGATCCTCGACGTCGAGCTGTCCGCCGGGCACCGTCTGATCATGACCACGCTTCACCCGACGGCTCGCCCGCCCCGCATCGGCGACACCGTCGACGTCGCCTTCCGGCAACTGGGCGGCGTATGGATTCCTGCCGCATGCATCACCGAGACATACAGCAATACAACGAGTTCGGCTGAGCCGACCGCCCGGACCACAGCCCCAATCGAGACGGAGGCCCACTCATGACCACCATGGAATCGACGCCGACCACGGTGCCCGACGACTTCGACGTCGCGCGCATCGTGCAGAACGATCGCGTGCACGGTTCGGTCTACACCTCGCCCGAGATCTTCCAGCGCGAGATGGACACCATCTTCCGGAAAGGATGGGTCTACGTAGCGCACGAGAGCGAGGTCAGCGAGCCGGGTGACTACCTCACCCGCCGCATCGGCCACGACCCGGTGGTCGTGGTCCACGGCAAGGACGGCAAGATCCGGGTCCTGCTCAACCGCTGTTCGCACCGCGCGAACAAGCTGTGCAACGCGGAGATGGGCAACGCCAACTCCTTCCGATGCCCGTACCACGGGTGGACTTTCAGCAACGACGGATCGCTCACCGCGGTTCCGATGCGGAACGGATACGGCGAGGCGTTCCAGAAGGTGCGCTCGGAACTGGGCATGGCCGAGGCCCCGCGCGTGGACAGTTACGGCGGCTTCCTCTTCGCGTCCCTCGCAGCGGACGGTATCTCACTGCAGGAACATCTCGGCAACGCGACCAAAGCGATCGACCGACTGCTCAACCTGTCACCGACGGGTACCATCGACCTCCGGTCGAACTGGATGAAGCATCTCCACCACGCGAACTGGAAGATGGTGGTGGAGAACAATGTCGATGGCTACCACGCGCTGTTCACCCACGCATCGGTCTACGACGCGATCCGGCCGGCCAAGGTGTCGCACATTCCGTCGAAGGTCGACGTCGTGGTCCGCGACATGGGCGGCGGGCACTCGGAGATCGACTACTCGGCGGAGTACCGCAAGCTGGACGAGGAATTCGTCTGGTACGGGCGCACACCCCGCGAGAAGCTGCCCGAGTACGTCGCGGCGCTGGAGGCGGCCCACGGTCCCGAGAAGACGCACGACTCACTCGTGGTGGGCCCGCCGCATACCCTGATCTGGCCCAACCTGTTCCTCGCCGAGATGAACATCATGTACGTCGAACCGATCGGTCCCGACGAGACGGTGGCCTACACGACGGCAGCGCTGTTCCCCGGGCAGGACCGCATGAACGAGCGGATGCTGCGCCGCTCGGAGGGTGCGATGGGCCCGGCCGGATTCTTGATCGCCGACGACGGTGAGATCGGCATGCGCAATCAGGCAGGCCTCGCCGCCCGGGACCCCGAGTGGCTGCGACTGTCCCGCGGTCTGGAGACCGATGTGACAGACGAAACCGGAATCGTCAACAGCGACAAGAGCGCCGAGACCCCGCAGCGCGGTTTCTACCGCCAGTGGGCGAGCGTCGTCGGACAGGAGATCTGAGGATGACCACCGTGGAGAATTCGGCGGCCCCCGCCCTGCAGAGGGCACCCCTCCCGCTGCCCGCGCCCGACGCCGACATCGCGGCGTTCCTCAACCTCGAGGCGCGCCTCGCGGACGAGGCCCGGTACTCCGAGTGGGAACTCCTGTGGGATGACGACGCACTCTACTGGGTCCCCATGCATCCCGACGACGACCCGAAGACCCGGTTGTCGTACATCTACGACAACCGCCGTCGCATCAAGAGCCGGGTGGCGCAGCTCAACACCGGAAACCGGCATTCGCAGACCCCGCCGTCGGTGATGCGCCGACTGCTCAGCAACTCCGAGGTGCTGGACACCGACGAGGACACCGTGACCGTCGGATCGAATTTCGCGCTCTTCGAGTACCGCTACTCCCAGCGGGTCTGGGCCGGCCGGGTGATCCACCGTGTGCGCCGCACTCCGGGCGGACTGAAGCTGGCAGGGAAGACGGTCCATCTCATCAGCGCGGGCGGCCCCGTGGACACACTCGCTTTCCTCATCTGACCGACAACGCACCCCACCATCGAAGGCGCCGCCTTCCGACCACATCGAAGGCGCCGCCTTCCGACCACATCGAAGGCGCCGCCTTCCAGAATCAATTTGCGAGGAACAGTGCTAGTAGGCGACATCCCACGGAACAACGCACGGCGATACCCGAACAAGCCGGCCGTCGTCGAGGGCGATCGAACCCACACGTGGACGACGGTCGACGAACGGGCCCGGCGGTTGGCGAACCATCTCCTCGACCAGGGTTTGGCGAAGGGCGACCGTGTCCTCGTCATCGCCCGCAACTGCATCGAATGGCCGGAGATCACCTATGCTCTGGCCAAGTCCGGGCTCGTCGCGGTGCCGGTGAACATCCGGCTTGCTCCCGACGAACTCGCGCATGTCCGCGACGACTCGGGAGCTCGCGGCGCGATCGTCCACACAGACCAGGTGGAGCGGTTCGGCGCGGAACTGAACGACCTGGCTCCGGTTCTCGAGATCGGGGGCAGCGTCGCCGGCGCCGAGTACGAGACGGCCCTGCGCGGTGCCCGATCCACCGACCCGACTCCGGCGGATCTCACCCCGGACGACATCCAGTTCATTCTCTACACGAGCGGAACGACGGGCCGCTCGAAGGGGGTTGTGAACACGCACCGCGGGATGCTCGCGCAGGTCGTGGACACCACTCTCGTCACCGAAGGCGATCGTTCGGACGTCTTTCTCGCCACCACCCCTTTCTTCACCGCAGGTGGGATGGTGCGCACCCTGTCCTGGACTTACCTGGGGCAGACGATGGTGATCCACCGTCGGTTCGACCCCCAGGCCGTCATCGACGAGATCGAGCGCAGCGGAGTCACGTTCACCACCTTCATCCCGACGATGCTGCAGCGGACCCTGCGGATCCTGGAGGAGGGACCCGCACGGGACATGTCCAGCCTGCGCCGAATCAGTTACGGTTCGGCGCCCGTCCCTCCGGGGTTGGCCAGAAAGGCCATGGACATGCTCGGCTGCGATATGCAGCAGCGATACGGTCTGACCGAATGCGGTGGGCAGGCGACGATCCTGACGCCCCAGGATCACCGGGACATGGTGGCGGGCAAGACCTCGATCCTCACCTCGTGTGGGCAGGAGACACCGATGTGTTCCATCCGCATCGTGGACGCCGACGGCAACGAACTCCCTGCAGGTGAAATCGGGGAGATCGTGATCGTGAGCGAAGCGAACGCGGTCGGGTACTGGAACCGCCCGGAGCAGACGGCCGAGGCGTTCCGCTCCACCGGTCTCTGGTCCGGCGATCTTGGTTACCTCGACGAGGAGCGCTATCTGCACATCACCGGGCGCAAGACCGACATGATCATCTCGGGCGGATTCAACGTGTACCCGGCGGAGATCGAGCGGGTCATCGGACACCACGCACAGGTCGAGATGGTCGCCGTGGTGGGAATTCCCGACCCGGAGTGGGGCGAGACACCGGTCGCCGTGATCGTCCCGCGCGGTGACGTGGACGAGGACGCCCTCACTGCCGAGCTGACGGCGCTGTGCCGGGCGGAGTTGGCCGGGTACAAGCAGCCCAGGCGCTTCGTCTACCGCGGCGACTTCCCTCTCGGTCCCGCAGGCAAGATTCTCAAGCGCGTCATCGCCGACGACCTCCGGGTCTCGGCGGAGTAGGGAGAACAGGCGATGGTCAGCGCCCAGAGCGTGGTCGACGCGAGCCGAGTGCAGGTGGAATCGATCTGGGAAACGCTGGCGGCGAGAGCCGCCATCACCCCGTCCGCCGAGTTCGCGGTCGACGAAACGCGGCGTTCCTTCTCCTTCGACGCATTCCGGCGGTTGGCGGAAGGTATCGCGGCGACGCTCTACACGAAGGGGATTCGGGCCGGGGACGTGGTGTCCTGGCAACTGCCGAACACGGTCGAGACCATGGCTCTGGCCGTGGCCCTGTCGCGGCTCGGTGCGGTGCAGAACCCACTCGTCACAATGCTGCGTGACCCGGAGATCGCATTCATCAGCGAGCAGGTCGGTTCGCGCCTCCTGATCGTGCCCCGGACGTTTCGCGGTTACGACTACGCGGACATGGCGGCGCGGGTCGCGGCCGGAAGTGCCCGCGGCCTGGAGGTACTCGTCGTCGACGGGGGCTGGGAACTGGGCGACCCGGCGGTCCTGCCGCCACCGGCGCATCCCGCGGACCCGGACGACGTGTCGTGGATCTTCTACACCTCCGGTACCACCGCAGCGCCCAAGGGCGTCAAGCACACCGACGGCGGACTCCTCGCGGCAGCGGCGACTTTCGTCACCAACGTCCGGGCCCGTCCGGAGGATCGCTGCGCTGCGCTGGCGCCGGTCGCCCACATCGGGGGCATCGCACACCTGTTGCACGCGGTGGTCGTCGGACACGCCCTCATCGTGAGCGCGACTTTCGTCCCCGAAGAGACGGCGAATCTTCTGATCGAGCAGAACGTCACCCTGGTGGGTTCTGGTCTTCCGTTCACGAACGAGTACCTTCGCCTCTCCCGTGAACGGGGTGCGGTTCCGCTGTTTCCTCACGCACGGGCCACCCTTGCGGGTGGTTCACCGCGACCACGTGCGCAGCACGCTGCGGCGAAGACCGCACTCGGCGGGGTCGGTGTCATCTCGGGCTACGGAATGACCGAATGCCCCTACATCACCTGGGGTACTCCGGACGACACGGACGAACAGCACGCGGTCTTCGAAGGCTTTCCCGCGGGTGGGGGTGCGGTCCGGATCGTTCGCACCGACGAGACAGACGCGGCGACCGGTGAGATCGGGGAGATCCGGGTGCGCGGACCGCAGCTGTTCAAGGGGTACGTGGACAGCGCACTGGACGAGGGAACGCTCGACCGGAACGGATTCTTCCGCACCGGCGACCTGGGCTATGTGGACGCCGATGGTTGCCTCGCGGTCACCGGCCGCATCAAGGACGTCATCGTCCGCAAGATGGAGAACATCTCGGCGCGTGAAGTCGAGGAAGCCGTCATCGGCCACCCAGCTGTCGCGGACGTCGCGGTGATCGGGGTGCCGGACTCGAACAGCGGCGAGCGGGTGTGTGCCGTGGTGGTGCCGGCGAATCCCGGCCGACCGCCTGCCCTGGAGGACCTGCGGGAGTTCCTTCACGAGGTCGGTCTGAACATCCGTAAGTTCCCGGAGCAGGTCGAGGTGCTCGACGTGCTGCCGCGCAACGCGATGGGAAAGATCGTCAAACCGGAACTGCGGAAGCGGTTCGCCTCCGAAGACAGTTCGCAACCGACGCCTTCGGGACATACACGAGTGGAGCCGATCGTGACCGAAACAGTTTTCGACACCATCGAATTCGAGATCGCGGACCATATTGCCACTATCACCCTGAACCGCCCGGACCAACTGAACTGCTTCAACGAGGCCATGACCCGGGAAATGGCCGCTGTGTGGGCACGGGTGCGGGACGACGACGCCATCCATGTCGCGGTGGTCCGCGCCAAGGGGGAGCGGGCCTTCTGCACCGGAGTCGATGTCAGTGCACCGCCCTGGTGGACCCACCTGAACCAGTGGAACCAGGAAGACCCCGGAGTGCTGCTGGGCCCCCGGCAGCACAAGGTGTGGAAGCCGGTCGTCTGCGCGGTGAACGGCATGGCTGCCGGCGGCGCGATGTACTTCGTCAACGAGTCCGACATCGTGATCTGTTCGGAGGACGCGACCTTCTTCGACCCACATGCAAACGGTGGCAGGGTCTCCGCCCTCGAGCCGATCGGCATGCTGGCACGCGGAATCCCCTTCGGGGAGGTCATGCGGTGGGCGCTGCTCGGCAGCGACGAACGCATCACGGCGCACACCGCTCTGCGGGCCGGAATCGTCACCGAGGTGACCGAACCCGGGCAGTTGTGGGATCGCGCCCACGAACTCGCAACCGAGATCGCAGGGCGGCGCCCCGAGGCCATCCAGGGCACGGTTCGTGCCATCTGGGAATCCCTCGACATGATGCCGTCGATGGCACTGCGCAACGGCCTGTCCTACACCCAGATCGGAAACAACGGCAGGGACGACGTCGACTCCCGCACCAACAAGCGCAAGCCGCGATTCCGCTGAACCTGCCCCACCGAACAAGGAGTGTGCTGTGAGCAGCAGCGTCGTTACAGAACAAGTGATCCGGTTTCCGCTGCTGATCGGCGGCGCCGAGGTGGAAGCCGAGTCGGGCAGAACGTACGACAGCCTCGACCCGTTCACCGGAAGGCCCTGGGCCACGGTGCCCGACGGTGGCGCGTCGGACGTCGACCGTGCGGTTCGTGCCGCAAGGGAGGCACTGAACGGTCCGTGGGGCCGGATGACCGCGACGGCCCGCGGCAAGCTCATCTGGAAGCTCGGCGACGTCATCGCCCGGGAGGCGGACAACCTCGCCGAGCTCGAGGTCCGCGACGGTGGAAAGCTGTTGCGGGAGATGTCCGGACAGATGAAGGGCCTGCCCGAGTACTACTACTATTACGCGGGCATGGCAGACAAGCTCGAGGGCGGTGTCATTCCGACGGACAAGCCCAACTACCTCGTGTACACGAAGCATGAACCGGTCGGCGTCGTCGGTGCGATCACGCCGTGGAACTCGCCCCTGCTGCTGCTCACCTGGAAGCTCGCCGCGGGACTGGCGGCGGGATGCACGTTCGTCGTCAAGCCGAGTGACCACACACCCGCGTCGACGCTCGCCTTCGCGCGGCTTTTCGAGGAGGCGGGCTTCCCCCCCGGGGTCATCAACGTGGTCACCGGATGGGGTCCCGAGACCGGCGCCGCTCTCGCGTCGCATCCCGGCGTCGACAAGGTGGCCTTCACCGGTTCCACCGGTACGGGCATCAAAGTCGGTCAGGCCGCGTTGGAGAACATGACCCGGTTCACGCTCGAGCTCGGCGGCAAGTCGGCGCAGGTGGTGTTCCCCGACGCCGACCTCGATGCCGCTGCCAATGGCGTCATCTCAGGGATCTTCGCGGCGACGGGACAGACCTGCCTCGCCGGGTCGCGCCTGCTCGTACACGAGAGTGTCGCCGAGGAACTGGTGTCGAAGATCGTGGCCCGGGCATCGACCATCGTCCTCGGGGACCCGCGGGATCCGGCCACCGAGATGGGGCCGGTCTCCAACGAGCCGCAGTTCCGGAAGGTGCTGTCGCACTTCGAGTCGGCGCGCGAGCAGGGAGCGACCATCGCCTACGGTGCCGAAGCAGCGGAGGAACTCGGTGGCTACTTCGTCAAGCCCACCGTCCTGACCGATGTCACACCGGACATGCGCGCCGTGGCCGAGGAAGTGTTCGGACCCGTCCTGGTCGTCTCCACGTTCACCGACGAGGACGAGGCCGTCGCGGCTGCGAACGGCACGGAGTTCGGTCTCGCGGGTTCGGTGTGGACCAAGGACGTTCACCGGGCGCATCGAGTGGCAGGCAAGCTGCGTGCCGGCACGATCTGGATCAACGCGTATCGGGCCGTCGCCCCGAGCGTGCCCTTCGGCGGCATGGGTGCCAGCGGCATCGGCCGCGAGAACGGTATCGACGCCGTCAAGGACTTCACCGAAACCAAGGCGGTGTGGGTCGAGCTGACCGGCGACACCCGTGACCCCTTCACGCTCGGCTGACCCCGCGCATCCCACTATCGAAGGACTGGACAGTGTCAGAATCAGGAAAGATCGAAGCCGTCATCGTCGCCGGTGCCCGTACACCCATCGGTACGGCGTTCAAGGGCACTCTGCGCGACACCACCGCCATGGAACTCGCCCGCGTCGTACTCGAAGAAGTGCAGAAGCGCTCCGGGCTCGAGGTGTCGCAGATCGACGACGTCATCCTCGCCGAGTCCAACTACGGCGGCGGCGACATCGCCCGGCACGCGGCGGTGGTCGCCGGGATGCTCCAGGTGCCCGGACAGGCTGTCAACCGGCACTGCGCAGGCAGCCTCACCGCGATCGGTCACGCTGCCGCTTCCGTGATCGCGCGAGCGGAACGCGCGGTGATCGCCGGCGGCACCCAGTCGACCTCCACCGGCCCGCTGCAGAAGTTCCGCACTCCCGGGACCATCGACGAGTTCACCGACAAGTGGATGCCGCCGACACACCCGGACTCCGCCGAGGCACCTAATATGGACATGTCGATCACGGTGGGATGGAACACGGCACGCGAGGTCGGTATCACCCGCGAGGAAATGGATGCCTGGGCACTCAGGTCCCACGAACGGGCGCTCACCGCAATCGATTCCGGTGCCTTCGCGGACGAGATCGTCCCAGTGCAGGTGCTCCAGTCGGATGGCTCGGTGGTGGAATTCTCCACCGATGAACATCCGCGCCGCGGTTCGACCGCGGAGAAGCTGGCGAGCCTGAAGGTCCTTCATCCCGAGATCGAGGACTTCTCCATCACCGCGGGTAACGCCAGCGGCATCAATGATGCTGCCGCTGCGGTGGCGATCGTGGGCAGTGACCTCGTGGCCGAGGCCGGACTCACAGCCCTCGCCACCGTGAAGTCCTGGGCGGCGACGGCAGTCGACCCGGCGCGCACCGGGCTTGCGGTGCTGGACGTGATCCCCAAGGTGCTGGACCGGGCCGGAATCTCGATCGCCGACGTGGCCCTGTGGGAGATCAACGAGGCCTTCGCGTCGGTTCCCGTTGCGGCGTGCAAGAAGCTCGGGATCGACGAATCGATAGTGAACACCGCCGGTAGCGGATGCAGCCTGGGTCATCCGGTGGCCGCCTCGGGCGCGCGGATGGTCGTCACGCTGATGAACGAGTTGCGTCGACGGGGTGGCGGTTTCGGCGTCGCGGCGATGTGTGCGGGTGGCGGTCAGGCCGGCGCAGTCGTGATCGAAGTTCCGGCCCCGAAAGACTAGAAATGAACACAACTGTCAGATAAAGTAAGGGAACGGCAGCCCGGGCGGGTGGGTACCTCGAGTCCTCGCCCGGGCCGCCGAGACAAACTCCCGGTGTGGCCCCACGCGCGGTGCAGCCCACGAGAAAGGCGGTTCGGATGGAGCTCGACGTAGAGCCTTCGGATGTTCCGGAAACGCTGAGCATCCAGGGGGCGGGGCTTCGACTCTCGGCAGACCGGTGGAAAAGGTCCGGTGCCAGCGGAAAACCTGCTGGCATCGTCCTCCTGTTGCACGGCGGCGGCCAGACGAGGCACTCGTGGCGTCGAACCGGTGAACGCCTGGCGGCAGCCGGCTGGATCGCGTACGCCGTCGACCTCCGCGGCCACGGCGACAGCGAGTGGGACGAATCCGGCAACTACGGCATGTCGATCATGACGGAAGATGTCCGTCTAACTGTCCAGCATGTCAGAAATGAACACGGTGACCTTCCGGTGGCTCTGGTCGGCGCCTCCCTCGGCGGCAAGGTGTCGTTGATCGCGATCGGTGAGGATTTCGAGCTCGCACAGGCTCTGGTGCTCGTCGACATCGCGGTACGTGTCGAGGTGGCGGGCGGACAGCGGGTCCGGCAGTTCATGAGGAGCGCACCCGACGGCTTCGGCTCCCTCGAGGAAGCCTCCGCGGCGGTCTCCGCGTACAACCCGCGCCGCCGGTCCTCCGGCAACCTCGAAGGCCTGAAGAAGAACCTCCGGCTGCGCGACGGTCGCTGGCACTGGCACTGGGATCCCCGCGTCATGTTCAACGACGATGCGGGCTCCCACCCCGATACGCCGGTCAGCGCAGTCATCTACGAACGTTCGCGCCGGGCGGCACGCAACATCACCTGTCCCGTCCTGCTGGTGCGCGGCAAGGAGTCCGACGTCGTATCCGACGAGGGCGTCGCGGAGATGCGCGAACTGATCCCGCACGCCCACGTCGTCGACGTCAGGGACGCCGGCCACATGGTGGCCGGCGACGACAACGACATCTTCACCGCGAGCTTGCTCGGGTACCTCGACCAGTCGATACGGGCTCTGGCCTCGGAATCGGCGAAGGGAAATCGGTAGTCAGATGGAATCCACGACGCAATCGGCGACCGGGCCGGTCACCAAACTCGAACAGGTCGTCATCCGGATCGCCGGCGACTCCGGCGACGGCATGCAACTGGCGGGCGACCAGTTCACGGCCGAGGCAGCCGCTTTCGGGAACGATCTCGCCACGCAGCCGAACTTTCCGGCCGAGATCAGGGCACCACAGGGAACACTTCCCGGTGTATCGAGCTTTCAGATCCAGATCGCCGAGTACGACATCCTCACCGCGGGTGACCGCCCGGACGTCCTCGTCGCGATGAACCCGGCCGCGCTGAAGGCGAACATCGGCGACCTGCCTCGCGGTGGCACACTGATCGTCAACAGCGACGAGTTCACCAAGCGGAACCTGTCGAAGGTCGGGTACGACGGCGACCCCCTCGAGACCGCCGAGTTCGAGGACTACCAGATTCACGAGATCGCCATGGCCACCCTCACATTGGGTGCCGTGGAATCGGTCGGGCTGGGCAAGAAGGACGCCGAGCGGTCGAAGAACATGTTCGCACTCGGAGTCCTGTCCTGGATGTACGGACGGCCCCTCGCCGCCATCGAGGAGTTTCTGGGCAGCAAGTTCGCCAAGAAACCGGACATCGCGAAGGCCAACGTCCTGGCCCTGCGGGCCGGGTGGAACTACGGCGAGACCACCGAATCGTTCGCCACGAGCTTCGAGGTGGCGCCGGCGACGCTGCCCGCCGGAACCTACCGGCAGGTCACGGGCAACACCGCCCTGGCCTACGGGTTGCTGGCAGCAGGCCGGACGTCCGGCATGGACCTCTTCCTCGGTACGTATCCGATCACGCCGGCCTCGGACATTCTGCACGAGCTCAGCAAGCACAAGCACTTCGGCGTCGTCACATTCCAGGCCGAGGACGAGATCTCCGGTATCGGCGCGGCGCTCGGTGCGTCCTACGGGGGTGCCCTGGGCGTGACGAGCACATCGGGTCCCGGACTCGCCCTCAAGTCCGAGGCGATCGGGCTGGCCGTCATGACGGAACTGCCGTTGGTCATCGTCGACGTGCAACGAGGTGGACCCTCGACCGGGCTGCCGACGAAAACCGAACAGTCCGACCTCCTGCAGGCCCTGTACGGCCGCAACGGGGAATCCCCGGTGGCGGTGATTGCGCCGCAGTCGCCCGCCGACTGCTTCGATGCCGCCCTCGAGGCCGCGCGGATCGCCGTCACCTACCGCACCCCCGTTCTCGTACTGTCCGACGGTGCCATCGCGAACGGCTCGGAACCGTGGAGTATCCCGGACGTCGGTGCGCTACCTCCGATCGATCCGGCGTTCGCCGTCACCGGGCACGGTGGTGGCGCCGACGGCGGCTACCTGCCCTACGCCCGTGACCCGCAGACGCTCGCCCGCGACTGGGCTGTTCCCGGTAGCGCCGGTCTCGAGCACCGGATCGGCGGACTCGAGAAGGAAAACGGCAGCGGCGACATCTCGTACACCGATGTCAACCACGAACTGATGACCCGGATTCGGGCGGCGAAGATCGCCGGCATCGAGGTTCCCGATCTGATCGTGGACGATCCCGACGGTGACGCCGACGTGCTGGTCATCGGCTGGGGCTCGTCCTACGGCCCCATCGGTGAAGCCGTCCGGCGAATGCGCCGTGGCGGCAACAAGATCGCTCGTGCGCACCTGCGACACCTGAATCCGATGCCGACGAACCTCGCCGAGGTGTTGACCGGGTACCGGCGTGTCCTGGTCCCCGAGATGAACCTCGGCCAGTTGTCGATGCTGCTGCGCGCCCGGTTCGACGCCGACATCCAGCCCGTCACCAAGGTGTCGGGGATGGCGTTCCGGGCGGACGAGCTACACGAAGCGTTTCTCCAGGAATTCGGCGGCACCCTCGCCGCCTCCGAATCGGCCAAGACCCCGGCCGCCCGCGCGGCCGTGGTCACGCGCTAGCTCTGCGACCCACAGTTCTTCGATTGGAGCTCTCCCATGACCAGTGTCATCCCGTCCGATCTTCGTGGATTCGAACTGGGGCTCAGTGCCCTCGACACCGTCCCGAAGTCGGAGGTGCCGATGAAGGCGAAGGACTTCGCGTCCACGCAGGAGGTGCGCTGGTGCCCCGGTTGTGGCGACTATGTGATCCTGGCAACCGTCAAGAGCATGCTTCCGCAATTGGGACTCAAGCGGGAGAACATCGCGTTCATCTCGGGCATCGGCTGCTCCTCCCGCTTCCCGTACTACCTGGAGACCTACGGGGTGCACTCCATCCACGGCCGGGCACCGACCCTCGCGACCGGCCTGTCGGTCACCCGTCCCGACCTGTCGATCTGGGTGGTCACCGGTGACGGCGACGCGATGTCGATCGGCGGCAACCATCTGATCCACGCCCTTCGCCGCAACGTGAACATGCGAGTCCTCATGTTCAACAACAGGATCTACGGCCTCACCAAGGGGCAGTACTCACCGACCTCGGAAGTCGGCAAGATCACCAAGTCCACACCGATGGGATCGGTCGACGCGCCGTTCAACACCATGTCCCTCACCGTCGGCGCCGAAGCCACCTTCGTCGCCCGGGCCCTCGATTCGGACCGTGCCGGCCTCACGGAGGTGCTGATGGCCGCCGCCCGCCACCGCGGGACGGCATTCGTCGAGATCCTGCAGGACTGCCCGATCTTCAACGACGGATCGTTCGACGCCCTCCGCAAGGAAGAAGCGGCAAAACGACTGATCCCGCTGCGGCACGGTGATCCGATCACGTTCGGTGACGACGGCGAACTGTGCGTCGTACGACGAGGTTTCGGATTGCAGGTGGCGAATGCCGGTGATGTCGCACCACACGACATCGTGATCCACGACGCCCACACCGACGACCCCGAGTACGCCTACGCGCTCTCGCGTCTGTCGGATCAGAGTCTGAACTACACCGTCACCGGCATCATCCGTTCGGTGACACGCCCCACCTACGACGACGCAGTCCGGAACCAGGTGGCGGCGGCGAGATCGACCGGGGGTGCAGACCTGCAGGCCACCCTCAACGGCCACAACACGTGGACCATCGACTGAACTCAGGCTCCACATTCGCTGGTTCGGATCACCGACCAACACACCCGAGATGAAGGAACACACCATGACTGTCGACAACGATGCGGCCAACAAAGTACTTGCCGGTTTGCGCCCCTTTCCGGTTGCCATCACCACCATCGACGGTGGCTTCGGTAACGGCCTGATGTCTCTCTCGGCGGGTTCTGCAAGCATCATTCCCGAAGCTCCCCGCGCCACGATCAGCTTGACCAAGTACAACAAGACACACGACATGGTGTCGAACTCCGGCATCTTCGTCATGCACATGCTCAGCGCCGAGGACGAGCAGCTGGAGAAGTCCCTCGAGATCCTGATGACGCTGGGCGGCAGTTCTGGCCGTGACGGGGACAAGCTCTCGAAGCTGCGCACCAAGACCGGAGTCACCGGAGCCCCGATCCTGCTCGACGCGCACAGCTACGTCGAGGCCCGCATCGTCGGCACGCTCGACGTCCAGGAGAGCTCGATCTTCGTCGGTGATGTCGTCGCAGCCGAAATCTTGAATCCCGGCCAGCGCTTGAAGATCAACGAGGCCTGGGGCAAGCTCCCCGAAGAGTGGATCGCGCAGTACGACGCGAACCACGAGCCGCAGCTCGCCAACGCCCGCGCACGACGCTTCGGCCAGAAGGTCTAGGAACGGACGTGACCACTGTCGAACAGTCCTCCGTCACCGGCGCCTGGGAACTGCCCGAGGAGTTCCGCATGCTGCGGGACACCGTGCGCAGATTCATGGAGTCCGAAGTGCATCCCCTCGAGGCGACCCTGCCGCACGACGCGGCAGGGCTGCCCCGTGAACAACTGATTCCGTTGCAGGAGAAGGCGCGGTCGCTCGGGTTGTGGGCGATGCAGACGCCGGAGGAGTTCGGTGGTGCCGGGCTCAGCGTCCTGGGGCAGGTCGTCGTGGCAGAGGAGGCCGCGAAATGCCGTATGGGTGCGTTCTTCCCGGCGTTGGGTGCGTTCGGTGGCAATCCGCCGAACGTGATGTACAAGGCGACGGAAGAGCAGTTCCGCAAGTACGCACAACCGATCATCGACGGCACGGCAACCAAGGCCTATACGTCGATCAGTGAGGCGTCCGGGGGATCGGATCCCGCACGGGCGATCAAGCTCAAGGCAGTCCGCAACGGCGACCACTACGTGCTCAACGGGAGCAAGATGTGGACCAGTCACGCCGAGAAGGCAGACTGGGGCGTCGTCTACGCCAGGACCGGGGAAGGCCGGAGTGGCATCTCCTGTTTCATCGTGGAGAAGGACACTCCGGGGATGTCGTTTCACCGTATCGGGGTGATGGCGTCGTTCGCCCCGTACGAGCTGCATTTCGACGACGTGCACATCCCCGTCGACAACCTGATCGGCGAGGAGGGTAGAGGGTTCGCCCTCGCCTCCGACTTTCTGGTGCACGGCCGGATCATTTACGCAGCCGGTCCCATCGGCATTGCCCAGACGGCCCTCGACATGGCGTGCCGGTGGGCGAAGGACCGGGAGGTGTTCGGCGGCACACTCGCCGACAAGCAGGGTATCCAGTGGATGCTCGTCGACTGCGAAGTGGAACTGCGGGCCGCGCGACTGCTGATGTACCAGGCGGCGTGGAATGCGGATCTCGGCAAGGACGTGCGCACCGACGCTTCCGTGTCCAAGATGTACGGCACCGAGGTGGCGTACAAGGTGATCGACCGGTGCATCCAGATCCACGGCGCTCTCGGGCTCTCCGACGAACTGCCACTCGAGCGGTGGTTTCGCGACCTGCGCGTGAAACGGCTGGGCGAGGGCGCCACCGAGGTCCAACGGGTGGTCATAGCCCGTGACCTGCTGAAGTGAAGGGGAACCCAGGGACATGGATCTGAAATTCAATCTGATGTTCCCGATGCGTGCGGTGAAGCACTACCCGCAGTGGATCGGCGACAGCAGTCTCGGGCAGCTCGCCAAGCACGTCGAGGATGCGGGGTTCGACGGCTTCGCGATGAGTGAGCACCCGTACCCGGACAAGAAGTGGCTGGCCAACGGTGGTCACCACGCCTTCGACCCGTTCGTCGCATTGAGTATGGCAGCGGAGGCAACGACACGGATCCGACTCATCACCTACGTGATGGTGGCCGCGTATCGCAGCCCCTACCTCGGGGCCAAATCGGCAGCGAGCCTCGACCTGTTGTCGGGTGGACGGTTCACCCTCGGCATGGCCGCGGGCTATCTCGAGACCGAGTTCAACGCGCTGGGAGCAGATTTCGCCCGGCGCGGGAAGTTGCTGGACGAGGCGATCGCCGCGATGCGCTCCACGTGGGTGGGCGAAGATCACGACGGTCCGGAGTTCGGATGCAGCGACCACCTCTCGCTCCCGCTGCCGGCGCAGCCGGGGGGACCACCGATCTGGATCGGGGGCAACAGCAAGGCAGCCCGACGTCGCGTCGTCGAATCGGCGGACGGATGGATGCCGATGGCGCAGTCCGCGCAAATGGCGGAGATCACGAGAACTCCGCCGCTCGAAGACATCGGCAGCCTCCGCGAGATGATCTCCGCGCAGAACAAGAAGCGGGCCGAAGCCGGTAAATCGTCCATCGACGTCTCGTTCGTGCCCTTCGAGAAGGAACTGCAGCAGTCCGGCGATTCGACCGCATTCTGCGACGCGCTCGCACCGCGGTTGAGCGCCTACGCGGACGCCGGCGTCACCTGGATCACGATCGAGCCATCGAGCCGTAGCTTCGACGACTTCGAGCGCGACATCGCGATGATGAGCGAACGGCTGATCAGCCGATAGACCCGGCGGTGTCCCCGGCACGAAAATCGAGCGGACCCGCGCGTTCCGACGGAGCGCGCGGGCCTCCGCTTCCCACGATCAGGAGCGAGACGAAGGAGTCACAGTGCCCAAATCGACTGTGCCGAGTGAAGAATACGTGACGACGTCCCCCTATCAACCGGGCGAGTGGGCGCGAGACGTGGCGGAGGAAATGCCGGGGAGCCGCGAGTTCGGTGAGCTCGTCGAGACGTTCCGTGAACTGCAATCCGCACTGTGTGCAGCAGCGCCTTCGGTCGAACTCATGGCGCAGTTGAACCGGCAGTTCCGCGATGCGACGGAGCGGCTGACCGAGTTCCGGGTGCCCGAACTCGAACGCTACCCCCGCCGGCCCGATCTGACCGGCCGGGGACATCCGGTGCTGATCCCGTACACGGTCCAGGAACTACGCGACCGGACCATGGTCGCGGTCGTCGAGTTCACCGACGCCCAATTGGGCGGAAACGGTGCCGTCCACGGCGGCACCATCCCGCTACTGTTCGACGATCTGCTCGGGATCTTCGTGAGTATCAAGGGACAGCCGGGATCGCGGACGGCGTTCCTGAAGGTGAACTATCGGAAGATCACCCCCATCCACCGGAAGTTGCGAGTCGAAGCATCCATCGACCGGATAGACGGCCGCAAGACGTGGATCACGGGGCGCCTCCTCGACGGCGACGAACTGCTGGCCGACGCCGAAGCGTTGTTCCTGCGACTGCTACCCGGGCAGCCGTGACGGCCGACGTACGCCACCGGATGGGTGACCTGCAGTTCGGCGTCTACGTTCCCCAGTTCAAGATGGATGTGACCTCCGTACTCGCGACCGCGACGGTGGTGGAAGAGTGCGGGTTCGATTCCTTCTGGCTGATGGACCACCTCTACGCGCCGGGCGCTCCTCCGTGCGACATGCTCGAAAGCTGGACTCTGCTGACGGCAGTCGCGGCTGTGACGTCGCGGATACGACTCGGCCACCTCGTCGGATGCAATCCGCTCCGGCATCCCGCGCTGCTCGCGAAAATGGCGGCCACCTTGGACCAGATCAGTGGGGGGCGGCTCGATCTGGGACTGGGCTGGGGCTCCGTCGAGGCTGAATTGTCCGCGTTCGGATTTCCGCTCGGATCCAAACGTGAGCGCTCGGAAGCGCTGGGGGAGACTCTCGAGATCCTGGAACTGATGTTCACCGGCGAGCCCTTCGACTACGAGGGTCGGCAGTTCCAGCTGCACAATGCATTCGGACTTCCACGTCCCGTGCACGGCCGGATTCCCATTCACATCGGCGGTGGTGGCCCGACGCTGACCATGCCGCTGGTCGCCCGGTACGCCGACTGGTGGAACTGCGTCGGGGGAGCGCGGAACAGACTCGAGGAACTGTCCGAGCTGAAAGGTCGAGCACGGATCTCCGCCCAGTACGCCGTCGGAATGGCAGCGGACGAATCGGACGTCGAACACGTGGCAGCACTGACTGCGCGGCGGATGCCGGTACCTGCGTGGGGAGCCGCCCTCGTCGGCACTACCGCGCAGCTGGTCGAGCAGTTTCAGCGGGAACACGAACGCGGAGTGGAACTATTCGTCCTCCGGTTCCACGACTTCGCCGCCGCAGACACCCTCAGGCGATTCGCGGGTGAGGTTCTGGAACCACTCAAAGCATTGGTAGAGGCATGATGATGAAGTTGGGTTACAAGGCGTCCGCGGAGCAGTTCGGTCCGCGGGAGTTGGTGGAGTTGGGTGTGCTGGCGGAGCGGCACGGGATGGATTCGGCGACGGTGTCGGATCATTTTCAGCCGTGGCGGCACGAGGGCGGGCATGCGCCGTTCTCGCTGGCGTGGATGACGGCGGTGGGGGAGCGGACGGAGCGGTTGCAGTTGGGGACGTCGGTGATGACGCCGACGTTCCGGTACAACCCGGCGGTGGTGGCGCAGGCGTTCGCGACGATGGGTTGTCTGTATCCGGGGCGGATCATGCTCGGTGTCGGTACCGGCGAGGCGCTGAACGAGATCGCGACCGGTTTTGCCGGGGAGTGGCCGGAATTCAAGGAGCGGTTCGCGCGCCTGCGGGAGGCGGTCCGGTTGATGCGGGAACTCTGGCTCGGTGACCGGGTGGATTTCGAGGGCGAGTACTTCAACACGAAGGGGGCGTCGATCTACGACGTGCCCGAGGGCGGGATCCCGGTGTACATCGCTGCGGGTGGTCCGGTGGTGGCCCGGTACGCCGGTCGCAGTGGTGACGGGTTCATCTGCACGTCCGGTAAGGGGATGGAGTTGTACACGGAGAAGTTGATGCCTGCGGTCGCGGAGGGGGCGGCCAAGGCCGAGCGGGATGTCGCGGAGATCGACAAGATGATCGAGATCAAGATTTCGTACGACACGGATCCGGAGTTGGCGCTCGAGAACACGCGGTTCTGGGCGCCGTTGTCGTTGACGCCGGAGCAGAAGCATTCGATCGAGGATCCGATCGAGATGGAGAAGGCGGCGGATGCGTTGCCGATCGAGCAGGTCGCGAAGCGGTGGATCGTGGCGTCGGATCCGGACGAGGCGGTGGCGCAGATCCGCCCGTACCTCGACGCCGGGTTGAACCACCTCGTCTTCCACGCTCCCGGGCACGACCAGAAGCGGTTCCTGGAACTCTTCGAGCGGGACCTGGCCCCCGCCTCCGTGAAGTTTCTTCTCCGCCGAGACCGGATGCAAACTCGAACGCTTCGTACACTACGGGCCAGTCAGTTCCCGGCATCCGGGCAGTCACGAAGGAATAGGGATGCCAGCAAAGCTACTGAAACTACCTACGCCGATCTCCGAGGTGTGGGACTGGCAGTTGTCCGCTGCATGTCGTGGCACCGACACGACAATCTTCTACCATCCGGACAACGAACGCGGCGAAGCACGGGCGGAGCGGATACGTGCCGCCAAACTGATCTGCGATCGCTGTCCAGTGCGAGCGGCATGCCTGAACCACGCGTTGGAAACGGCCGAACCCCACGGCACTTGGGGAGGTTTCACTGAGGAAGAACGCAAGGAATGGCGACTCCAGAAAACGTTCCGAAGGCAGCTCGCCCGATGGCCGACGAATCAACGCCCCACTGCCGCGCAGTACCGGGAGGATTCTCCTACCAAAGCGCATCGTTGCATCCTGATACAGCTCGAACCTCGAGACTCGAGCCTGCGATGACCGGACCGGGTAACGAGTGTCGTAGTTGCAAGCGGCACGACTGCGTGGATCGTCTCGACTCGTATGACGTTGACGAGCGGGATCGGATTGAGTTCGAGCGGTGGACATATCTCTGTCAGGCGCAAACATAGCGAGCGGTGCTGTCTGCTTCGCGACAGACCGAGTGCGACCCGGACGGGCAGTCCCGGACGGCTGAACTCCCCGACGGATCGAGGTTGAGAGAACGACGAGACAGGGCCGAGGCATCGGGTGGCGGCGTTACCCTGAGAACACAGGTTCTCACGGTGAGTATGCGCGGCGTCGAGCGTCGCGGATCGGATGGATCGCTGGATAGCTGATGGCCGAAGATGATGATCCACTCGTAACTCAACGCAACGTGGGCGCAGCGGTCGCTGCGCAGCTAGGGGCAGAAGGGTTCGAGAACGCCGAGGAGATCGGGCGTGGCGGGTTCGGCGTAGTCTACCGCTGCACTCAGCCGGACATGGACCGTATCGTCGCAGTGAAGGTGCTCACCGCAGACCTCGACGAGGTAAATCGAGCGCGATTCCTCCGGGAACAGCGGGCGATGGGCAGGCTGAGCGGACACCCGAATATCGTCAACGTGCTGCAAGTCGGCGTCACCGAGTGCGGTCTCCACTACATTGCAATGCAGTATCACACGCAGGACTCGCTGGATGCGCGAATCCGCCGACACGGGCCGCTCCCGATCTACGAGACGCTGCGGCTGGGGGTGAAGATGGCCGGAGCGGTGGAGACCGCTCACCGGCTCGGGATCTTGCACCGTGACATCAAGCCCGCAAATATTCTGCTCACCGACTACCGAGATCCGGCATTGAGTGACTTCGGGATCGCACACATCTCCGGCGGATTCGAGACCGGCACCGGCACAGTGACCGGCTCGCCGGCGTTCACAGCCCCAGAGGTGCTCCGTGGCGATCCGCCGAGTCGGGCATCGGACGTATACGGACTCGGCGCCTCGCTGTTCAGCGCCCTGACCGGTCATGCTGCCTTCGAGCGACGCAGCGGCGAGCAGGTGGTGGCCCAGTTCCTGCGGATTACCACCCAGCCGGTACCGGACCTACGCGAGCACGGAATCGACGACGACGTGTCAGCGGCGATCGGACGCGCGATGGCCGCAAATCCTCGGGACCGGCCCTCGGCTGCTGAGCTCGGTGACGAACTGCGGCGGATCCAGCGGCGCCACGGCTTCCCCGTCGACGAGATGTCTCTGCACTCCGAATCAGGCGCACAGCAGCAATCACCGGTTCCAGACGATTCACCGTTTGCCAAGCACATTACGTTGGCGCACCGCCAACCGACGTCACATGCTTCTCGGGGCGCCAAGGGAAACCTTCCCGTCGAGCTCACCAGCTTCGTCGGGCGTCGGAGTGAACTGACGGACACCAAAGCGATGCTGTCGGACTCCCATCTTGTGACGCTGACCGGGATCGGCGGTGTCGGCAAGACCCGTCTGGCCTTGCGGGTGGCCGAGAATATGCGACGTGAGTTCGATGACGGAGTATGGCTGGTCGAGTTGGGAGAGCTGTCCGATGGCACGTCGTTGAGCGAGGTCGTGGCCGCCGCGCTCGGGTTGCGTGAACAGGCGGGGACACCGTTGCACGAGGTATTGCTGGAGTTCCTGGCCTCCCGGGAATTGCTGCTGGTTCTCGACAACTGCGAGCAGATCGTGGACGCGGCGGCCGGGCTGGTCGAGACCCTGTTGCGCGCCTGCCGAGGGGTGCGGGTCCTCGCCACGAGTCGTGAACCCCTGGGGATCGGCGGGGAGGCGGCGCTGCGAGTACCGCCACTGACGGTGCCCGATCCGGATCGGCAGTCGACGCTGCAGGGCCTACCCCGCTACGACGCGGTCACCCTGTTCGTCGACCGCGCCGCGATCGCCGTCCGGGGATTCGAGCTCACCGACACCAACAAGGATACAGTCGCCCGAATCTGCCACCGACTGGACGGGTTGCCGCTACCGATCGAGCTGGCGGCGGCTCGGCTGCGGGCGATGTCCCCCGAGCAGATCCTGGCGCGGCTCACCGATCGTTATGCACTGCTGACTCGAGGCAGCCGGGTGGCGCCCTCACGGCAGCAAACTCTCCGGCTGTGTATCGACTGGAGCTACGAGCTGTGCGCACCGGATGAGCAGGCGGTGTGGTCGAGGTTGGCGGTGTTCGCCGGAAGCTTCGAACTCGACGCCGCCGAACAGATCGGCGGTCGCGGCCTGAATCCGGAAAATCTCCTCGACCTGGTGACCTCACTGGTGGACAAGTCGATACTGATCCGCGAAGAAGCCGGCACCGTTGTCCGGTTCCGGATGCTCGAGACTCTGCGCGACTACGGTCGCATGCAATTGCAGGAGAGCGGTGAGTACGACCAATTTCGCAGGCAGCACCGGGATTGGTACGAGAAGTTGGCACTTGCGGCGGAAGACGAGTGGATAAGCTCGAGGCAGTTGGATTGGATCGCCCGGCTCGGGCGGGAGCAGGCGAATTTGAGAGAGGCGCTGGAGTTCTGCGCGACCGACAGTCCCGAGACCGGACTGCGTCTCGCCGCCGCCCTGTTCCCCTTCTGGATCTCGCAGAGCTGGTACAGCGAGGGACGGCGTTGGCTCGACCGTCTCCTGGTCAGCGCTCCGAGGCTGCCTACCCGCGAAAGAGTCAAGGGGCTGTACGCGGACAGCGTGCTGGCCGAACTGCAGGGCGACATTTCGGTGGGAACCGCACTCGTGGCGGAGGGGCGCGCACTGGCCGAACAGTCGACCGACCCGTTGGTCCGCGCACTCGTGGCCTATTCCGACGGAATGCTCGCGCTCTTCAGCGGGAATCTCGGTCGTGCACCTGCGCTCCTGCACAGTGCCCTCGCGACTTTCACCAGCCGCAAGAACCATCCACTGCACATCGGGGCCCTACACATGCTCGGGATAGCCCACGAACTCCTCGGCGAACTGAGCAGGCAATCGAGTGCTACGAGCAGGTCCGCGCAACCACGGAAGCGCGCGGTGAATCGATGTACCGCGCGTACGCGCTGTGGGGTATGGGCGTTGCAGTGTGGCGGCAGGGTGACGCGGTTCGGGCGGCACGGCTACTCGGACAGTCGCTGCGTCTGGCGCGGCAGGTGAACAGCCCAAGAACCGTCGCCACCTGCCTCGAAGGCCTCGGCTGGCTCGCCGCAGGCGAGAATGACGCGCATCGCGCGATCGTCCTGATCGCAGCGGCCGAAGCCCTCGGGCACTCCATCGGCAGCGCCGGAGTCGTGTTCCCGACGATGCTCGCTCACCATGAGCAGTGCGAGCAATCGAGTCGTCGGACTCTCGGGGAGCGAGCATACGAGGCGGCCCGCCGGGAGGGCCGGTCCCTGGGGCTCGAAGCCGCCATTGCCTATGCTCTCGGCGAGCCTGCGCCAACTTCCCCGGCCTCCGCGGAAACGTCGCCGAAGCTGACCAAGCGAGAGCGTCAGGTCGCCGACCTGGTCGCCGAGGGTCTGACCAACAAGGAGATCGCAGCTCGACTCGTGATCTCGCCGCGCACAGCTCAGGGACACGTGGAGCATGTACTGGCCAAACTCGGATTCACCTCCCGCGCAAAGATTGCCGCGTGGGTCGTGGAACAGGCGGGAAGTGAGCACTGAGGCGGCCTCGGTCGATCGTCGCCAGGGTTTCCTTCGAATTGGTGGCCCGGGCGCTGATCAGCCGGGAGACTTCTGGCCTTGCCCCCAATCCTTTCATCGAATGTGAGGAGCAGCCGAGGGTCGTTGGGATCTGCTCGACCCGACTGACTCGGCCTTCGAGGTTGTAGTCCCGAAGTTCTTGGGGTCGACGTCGGGCTCGGCCGAGTTCTGGTGCGAGATCACCGCGGCCTAGTTGGCATATTGCTCGTTGTCGGAACTTTGAAAAGGGCTTCCTGACAGGATATTTAGTGCTGCGCTGGTGGCATGGACGGGACGCTGTCGCACATTGCCTAACCGGTCGCCCCTACACCGCGACTGGTTGCAGTCGCCGAGGGGTGCGTCCACTGGAATCTCTGCCGATGCGATCACGGTCAGCCGCCGAGCGATCTGCTTGGTAGGTGTTGCCGTGTCGTGGATTTGTACGCTCGTGGTGGATTGTACGGGTGCGGCCACACGGCGATGCTCGCCATGACCACGTCGATGCGCTACCGCCGGATCCGGCGGTAGCGCATCCTGCTCTCCGAGCAGTCGTGCCATGTGATGGCGCTCAGTCGGTGTCGGTCGTGGACGGCTGTTCGGCCACTTCGACACCAGCCCACCGCTCGTAGGGTTGCACGATGCTGCTGAAATCGGCATGGGGCCCGTTCTGGTGGGTTGTGTGGTCCCAGATTTGTTGGATTGAGGATCCGACCCACAGCGGCACTCTCAGTTGCCGTGCATGGTCTGTGAACAGTCCAACATCCTTGGCCATGAGGCCGGTGGAGAATCCGAGGTTGAACAGGCGGGGCACGATCGCGCGGGGAAACTTGTCGAGGGTGGCGCTGTTGCGTCCGCTGCTGGCGTTGAGGACTTCGAGCATGGTGGTCGGTGCCAATCCGGCCTGGACACCGACGACGAGTGCCTCGGATGTCGTCGCCAGTGCCGCCGCTGACAGGTAGTTGTTGACGAGTTTCATCACCTGTCCCTGTCCGGCGCGGTCGCCGACCCGGTACACCGTCCCGAAATGCTCGAGATAGGGCACGATGTCCTCCACCGCGCTTGGGGTTCCGGAGGCCATGACGCTGAGTGTTCCCTTCATTGCCCCGGCCACGCCTCCGCTGACGGGCGCATCGATCCACGCCAGACCTGCGGCGGTCACGTCTCGGTCGAGGCTTTCGGCGGCGCTGGCGCCGATCGTCGACAGGTCGACGACTCGGCGCAGTCTGCTGCCCTGGGTGAGGCCGTCGTCGCCGAGGGTGACGGTGCGAGCGATGGCACCGTTGGGCACACTCAGGAAGACCGTGTCGACCTGCTCGGCGATCTCGCGGGCAGAGTGTGCGGCTTCGCCGCCGGCGTCGGTGAACGCGGCGACCGCTTTTGCGTCGAGGTCGGTGCCGAGGACTCGGATCCCTGCCTGCAGTAGACGCTTTGCCATCGGGCCGCCGATGTTGCCGAGCCCGATCCAGCCCACGACACCGCTGTGTGGTGTGGTCATGCGCGGGTCGCTTCCGCGGCGTCGAGTTCGTCGAGTGCCTCGCGTGCGAGCCGGAATCCGTCTACACCGGCGGGAACTCCGGCGTAGACGGCGACCTGCATGAGGACTTCCCGGATTTCGTCCTTGGAGACCCCGTTACGGATGGCGCCCTTGACGTGCAGTTTCAGCTCGTGCGGCCGGTTGAGGGTGCAGATCACGGCGATGTTGATGATGCTGCGAGTCTTGTGGGAGAGGGTCTCTCGCCCCCACACTGCTCCCCAGCAGTACTCGGTGACGAGTTTCTGGAAGTCGAGATTGAAGTTGTCGGCGTTGGCGAGCGATGCGTCGACGTACTGTTCACCGGCCACGGCCTTGCGGATGCTGAGACCGGTGTCGTAGAGATTCTCGGACATGGGAACTTCCTCGTTTCTTTCTGGGCGTTTCTGACGATGTGATGGTGGGGAATTGGAGCCCGGGTTTCGAGGCCTGGTCGCGCGGGTGGCCGAGGTGTCGCCCCGACCACGTCGAAGCCGCCGGTTTCCGCGAGGGTCGATGGTTGCCCCGACGCGGGCTCAGTTCAGGGGGGAGATGGAGGCCGGTATCGCAATCGTGGAGGTTGCGTGCGCGATACTTTCGGGGCCGTTCTGCGGCGGCCAGATGCCCATCTCGACTGCCTTGCGGCGTATTCTCAGGCGTTCGTCGAGGCTGGGGAAGGGCCAGATGTGTGTGATGCGGGGGTGGCCGTCGGTGGCGTACATGACGGTGGTGAGGGGATACAGTTGGGTGCGTTCCGGCGCGGCCTTCGCCCACCCGGCCATCGTCGGTTCGAGACCTCCCACCTTGAGTCGGTAGGTTCGGAATTCGTAGACCGGGCCATAGGTTCCGGGCCTGATCGGCTCCTCGAGGAACGGGAACTGCAGGTAGGTTTCGGCGGTGAACGATTCGAGGAACTCCCCGATGCCGAAGGGGTTGTCACTTCTGAACAGTCGGTCCCGTTCGTGGGTGAGTTGCTGAGCATCCTCGAAGGCACGGAGCACTAGCAGCCTGGTGATGATCACGCCGTGCTCGGTCTCCCAGCATCCCAGGAGGCGTCCGGCTGTGTCCGGGGAGTTGGTGTAGTCCGCGAGCCGGGGTAGTGCTCGGGGGATGGTGTGCAGCTTGAGCGTCAGCGTGGCGAGTTCGTACAACATCGTCGTCTCCGGTGGGGTTCTTCGGTGCGTGATGGGGATCGCCCGGGGGCTTCTATCGGGTGGCCGGCTGGCGGCGTGGCTACCCGGTCCGAGGGTTACACCCCGGGTCGTGGCGTGAGTGTCAGGTGCGGACGGCCACCTGACCGATCGAGGCGGCGATGCCGGCCAAATCCCCCTCGTACGGGCGGTGCCGATCGAGGACCGCCGGATCGTGGCCGGGGATCAGGATTACCTGAGTGTCGCGGACGAGGTCCTTCATCCGGTCGAAACCGGCATACATGGCCGTCAGGTCCGCCACGATGTGGAACGGCATGTCCCGCTCGATCTGTTCGTAGAAGTGGGTGGCGTCGGAGGCGAGTAGCACCACGCCGTCGGTGGTGTTGACCGTGAGAACACACTGGCCGGGGGAGTGCCCCCCGAGTTCGATCATCTCGATTCCGGGTGCGAGGGACGAGGTGCCCGCGTGCAGGCGCAGGCGCCCCTCGCGGTGGGCGCGCCGCAGCTGTGCGATGTCGCGGTCTTCGACGGCATGGCGGTACTGCTGTCGCTGCGCGTACGGCCCAGTCCAGAACTCGTACTCGGTGGCGGGAAGGATCACGGTCGAGTGGGGGAACAGATCGAGGTTTCCAGCATGGTCGTAGTGGGCGTGGGTCACGATCACCGTCGCGTGGTCCGGGTCGACGCCCAGGAGCGAGAGTGCCGTTGCGGGTGAGATCAGGTGGTGGCGGCCCCGGTGTTGGCCGCCCTCCTCGCTGTATCCGGTGTCGACGACGAACGTGCGGTGGGCGTTGCGGATCACCCAGAAGTAGTAATCCATCCGAATGGGTCCGTCGGACTCGCCATACACTTCATAGTTGAGGAAAACTCTGCTGCGCAGGGTTTCCCGCGTTCCGTAGCGAATGATGACGACTTCGTATTCGTCGTCTTCGGCGTGGTTCATCTTTCTCGTTCTCCATGCCACCGCGGTCGGGAGTCGGGGCCGCCGGTGGGTTGTCTTGGTCGGTTACCCGAGGGTGAAGGGATCGCGTGTCTGCCCGGAGAGCTCTACCCAGATGGCCTTGTCTTCCAGGTAGGAATCGATGGCCCTGATCCCGCTTTCTCGTCCCACCCCCGAGGCGCCGAACCCGCCGAAGGGTACCTGCGGGGCGACGGTCCGGTAGGCGTTGATCCAGACCGTGCCCGCGCGTAGTCGGCCGGCGACGCGGTGACCGCGGTGCACGTCCTTGGTCCACACGGACGCGGCGAGACCGAACTCGGTGCTGTTGGCCAACTCGAGGGCGTCGTCCTCGGTATCGAAGCGCACCACGGACAACACGGGCCCGAAGATTTCCTCGGTGAGCGCGCGGGCGGTGGGTGGGAGGTCGGTCAGCACGGTGGGCCGAACGAAGTAGCCACCGAGGTCGGTGTCCGCGACACCGCCGGTGGCGATCGTGACACCTTCTGCGCGGGCACTGGCGAAGTGCGAGAGCACCTTCTCGTACTGCGGTTGGTTCGCCAGCGGTCCCATCTCGGTGTCGTGCGCCCGCGGGTCACCGAGTGTGATCTGTTCGGCGCGGGCGACGATTTTGTCGACCAGGCGGTCGGCGACGTCGCGTTGCACGAGCAGGCGCGATCCGGCCATGCAGGTCTGACCGGCGGCGGCGAAGATGCCGGCGATGACGCCGTTTGTCGCCGCATCGAGGTCACTGTCGCCGAAGACGACCTGCGCCGACTTGCCCCCGAGCTCGAGCGTCAGCCGCGCGAACCGGTCCGCTGCCGCGTGTGCGACCGCGCGTCCGACCTGAGTGGAGCCGGTGAACGCGACCTTGTCGACCCCCGGGTGGCTGGCGAGGGCCTTGCCGGTTTCCGGGCCCCACCCGGTGACGACGTTGATCACACCGGGCGGGAATCCGGCCTCGGTTGCCAATTTCGCGAGCGCCACCGCCGAGGAGGGCGTGTAGTCGCTCGGTTTGACGACGACGGTGCACCCCGCCGCGAGTGCGGGAGCGAGTTTCCAGGTCAGCAGCAGCAGCGGAGAATTCCACGGAGTGATCGCCGCCACGACACCCACCGGCACTTTCTGCGTGTAGACCAGGAAGTTGCTCTTGTCGGTCGGGATGACCTCCCCGTGCACCTTGTCCGCCAGGCCGGCGAAGTAGTCGTACCACCCGGCGAGCGCGTGCACCTGTCCGGTAATCTCCCGCAGCAATTTGCCGTTCTCACGGGTCTCGAGGGCGGCGAGCCGGTCCGCGTCCCGCTCGATGAGCCGGGCCAGTCGAGTGAGCAGTTGCCCGCGGGCTGGCGCCGTCAGATGCGACCACGGCCCGTCCAACGCACCCCGCGCAGCAGCGACTGCCTGATCGACATCGGTCGCGTCCGCGTCCGCGACCACGGATGCGGCCCGCCGAGTGAAGGGGTCGGTGGTCTCGTAGGTTCGGCCGGTCGCCGAGGGGATCGACTTCCCATCGATGTAGAGGTCGAGCACGGGGAGTGTGGGCCGGGTTTGCACGTCTTGTGTCATGGGGCGTCTCTCTCGATTGCACGAAAAATGTCGGGAAGCATAGGTGTTCAGCGCTCCGCCGTCACACGGCGGCGTCGTCGCGAAGCCGGGAAATGTCGGACTCCGATCGCCCGAGCCCGCGCAGGATGGCGTCGGTGTGCTGGCCCAGGTGCGGCACGGGGCCCATGTGCGGCGGAGTGTGGCTGAGGATCGCGGGCGGCTTCAATGCCTCGACGGGTCCGCCAGGGGTGTCGATGGTCTGCCACCGGCCCCGCGTGGCCAGCACGGGATGGTCGAGGAATTCGTCGATCGAGTTGACATCGGCGTAGGCGATGCCCGCACGGTCGAGCAGGTCACGGGCCTCTCGGTACGCGAGGGCGGCGAACCGGTCGTCGATAAGGACGCGGAGTCGGTCGTTGTTGGCGACGCGGAGGCTGTTGCGCCCGAACGAGGGATCGCCGGCCAGGCGGGGAGAGTCCATCACGGTTGTGCAGAACGATGCCCATTCGCGTTCGTTCTGGATCGCGAGCACGATCTGCTTCCCGTCGCCGGTGGTGTGGGGCCCGTAGGGTGCGATGGTGGCGTGTCGGGCCCCGGTCCGCGCGGGAGGGTGTCCGCCGTACATGGTGTAGTTGGCGGAGGCACCCATCCATTCCGCGAGGGCGTCGAAGAGGGAGACGTCGACGGTATTGACGATCCCGGTCTGAGCGCGAGCATAGAGGGCACTGAGGATTCCAGAATAGGCATACATGCCTGCGGCGATGTCGGCGATGGAGATGCCGGCCTTCGCCACCGAGTCCGGGTTTCCGGTGACCGATACCAACCCGACTTCGCTCTGGATCAGAAGGTCGTAGGCCTTGCGGGCATCCCATGGTCCGCCGGTGCCGTACCCGCTGACGTTGCACACGATCAGCGACGGATGTGCATCGGCGAGTGATGCCGCATCCAGGCCCAGCCGTTGCGCCGCGCCGGGGGCGAGGTTCTGGACGAAAACATCAGCACCGGAGAGCAGTTCGCCGAGGATGGCACGCCCGCCCGGCTGCTTGAGGTCGAGGGTGATCGACTCCTTTGCCCGATTGAGCCAGACGAAGTAGCTCGAGGATCCCTTGACAGTTTCGTCGTACTGGCGGGCGAAGTCGCCTCCGTCGGGTCGCTCCACCTTGATCACGCGTGCGCCCAGGTCGGCGAGTTGGCGAGTGGCGAAGGGGGCGGCGACCGCTTGTTCGACACTGACGACGGTGACTCCGGCCAGCGGCAGCCCGGTCATCGCGACACCTCGGGTGTGAGGTGGGTGGTTCGGGGTGTCTCGGTGTGGTCGCTCAGTCCGATTCCCTTCCACCGTGTCTCGGGGAGCCACCGCCACAACACCGGTGTGGCGACGACCGCGACCAGAACCATGTAGATCGCCGGTGCTGCAGTTCCGGGGAACGCTGCCGCCAGGGCGGCGGCGATCAGGGGGCCGGGGCCGGCGATCAGCGCGGCTCCCAGGTTGTAGCCCGTGGCGCTTCCGGTTGCGCGGGTGCCCGGCGGGAACAATTCGATCAGCATCACCGTGGTGGTGACGTTGTGCAGGGCTTCGAAGAGGCCGAACAATGCGATGCCGAGTACCGCGAGCGCCGGTTGTCCCGTCGCCATCAGCAGGAACGCGGGGACGGCGAATACTGCCAGACCCGCGCCGCCGGTGAGTGAGACCGGTCGGCGTCCGATGCGGTCGGACACTGCGCCGGCGAGTGGACATAGGAGTCCGTAGAGCAGGGCACCGATTGCCACGACTGCGAGGGCATCGGGTCGGGGCATCTTGACCGTGACCGTCAAGAAGGTGGTGACGTAGGTCGCGAGGTAGTAGAAGCCGAGGACGGTGATGCTGGCCAGTGCGAAGGCGATCCCCAGCGATCGTAGGTCCCGGCGCGCGACGCCTGTGAGTGGTGACCCTTCGACGGTGCCGGACTCCTTCATCTCTCGGAAGACCGGTGTCTCCTCGAGTTTGAGTCGCATGTACAGGCCCACGACGGTCATGGGGAAGGCGGCGAGGAACGGCAGGCGCCACCCCCAGCTGTCGACGGACTCGGCGCTGACCAGGGAATTGATGAGCAGCGCGGTGCCCGCGCCGGCGGCAACAGCCAAGGCGGCCGTGGCCGGCACGATGCTGGCCGCGAGACCGCGCCGGTCCGATGGGGCGTTCTCGACGATGAACGCGGACGAACCGGTCCATTCCCCGCCCGCCGAGAACCCCTGCAGAGCCCGCAACAGGACGAGCAGAATCGGGCTGACCAGACCTGCGGTGGCGTAGGAGGGGAGCAGCGCGATGAGTGCGGTGGCGGCTCCCATCATCACCACGGCCAACGACAGTGACTTCCGACGACCGAGTCGGTCGCCGATAGAGCCGAAGAACAGGCCCCCGGCGGGCCGCATCAGGAAGGCGACACCGTAGACGGCCAGTGTGGAGAGCAGCGATGTTGTGGGGTTGTCGGTGGGAAAGAACGTCCGTCCGATACTGACGGCGAAGAATCCGTAGACCGCGAAGTCGAACCACTCCATGAAGTTGCCGATGCCGGTGGCCACGAGGACCCGTCGATCGGTCACTGAGGTGTGATCGGGTGGTGCGCTGGGGTGAGAACTCATGTGGATCAACCGTTTTCCTGAGATCGTCGACCGCGGCCGACGTACCTGTCGTGGTGGGTGGGTGTCTGTCAGAGTGCGGGTCGGCTGGTGAGCTTTTCGAGGACGGGATACAGGTACCCGGCGAAGCCGACCGGGTCTTCCGACATCGGGAAGTGCCCCTTGGTCCGCATGTCGACGAGTTCGCCGCCGAGCCGCTGGGCGGCGTCGCGGCTCATTTCCGTGGTTGCCGAGTAGTCGTACTCGCCGCTGAACACGTAGAGCGGACACGTGGCCGGGGACAGATCCTGCGCGTGTCTGGGCAGGTCCTGCGAGTAGAAATAGGTGTCCCCCTGGTACACGCCGGGTCCGGATTGTGCGTAGCCCCACAGGGTCTGGTTCCGGGGACCGTCCGGACTGGTGGGTGCGATCAGGCCACCGACCCAGCTGGTGAGGAAGGTGGAATGGTCCACATCGCTCCTGTTGGTCCATTCGACGAACCGTCCCGGATTTCCCAGCCCTCCCTCCAGGGCGCACACACCGGTGAACCGGTCTCCGTGCCGACTGGCCAGATACAGGGCGATGGCACCGCCCATGGAGCAACCGATCAAGATCGGGGCCTCGATGCCGAGTGCATCGATGAAGCCGAGCACCGTCGCCGCGTACGTCTCTGTCGTCAACGCATATCGGGTCGAGGCCCAGTTGTCCGGTGGATCCGAGCGGCCATGCCAAGGCATGTCGAACGCATACACCCGATGCTTCGCGGTCAGCTCACTGTCTTCGAGCATGTACCGATACTGGCGCGAATCCGCACCGGCCGTGTGCAAACACACGAGCGCCGGACCCTCACCTGCCGCCTCGAAGTAGAGGCGTTGCCGCACCCCCTGGACGTCGAGGTGCACATAGCGGCCCTCGATCGGACTGATACCTGGACCTGGTTGCCGGGGTGCCGGGCTGGGCACCACTGCGGGCTGAGCAACGTTCGCCAGGCGCCGGCGCGCGTCGAGCACCCTGTCGACCACCGCGGCCCCACGCGCCCACGCAGCCCGATCACCACGCACCCGCTGCGAGCCCTGAGTCGCGACCATCGCCTGTGCGCTGGTGAACCCGCGCGCCGGCGGAACCGCACAGAACCCAGTCCACTCCTGCTCGGAAACGGCGTACTCGAAGTCCCAGGTGGCGTTGATGCTGACGTCCTCGATCACCCGCAACCGTGAGTCGGCAACCTCGATGCCGAACCGCTCGCATCCGATCTCGATGAGGGCGGACCACCGGCCAGAGGCGGGCAATCCGGTCAGCGACACCTCGTTCGCCCAACCGTGAGCAAATTCGTTCTGTGTCATCGTGTGTTTTCTCCTTCGGTGACTGTGGCCGGAAAGCCCCGCGAGCCCGTATGCGTCTGCACCGCACGGACCGTCTCGATCAGCACGAGGGGTGTGGTGGCCGCTCGACACGCTGCGGCGAACACCCGGGCAAGACAGGTGAGCATCCGTCATCACGTCCCATCGCGCTGTGTTGTGCAGGTCACTTCCCGTACGGTCTTCAGCATGTCTGACATAACTGAAGAGAGTCCAATACCGATAATTACGGCTTCCCATAAGTAGGAGTGATAATGGAACTGCGGCAATTGCAGTACTTCGTCACCGTGGCGGACGAAGGCACCTTCACACGCGCGGCGACCCGCCTGGTGATCTCGCAACCAGGGATCTCGTCGTCGATCAAAGAGCTCGAACGCGAACTGGGCGTGGAACTCTTCGTCCGCCGAGCACGACGGGTGGAACTGACCGAAGCCGGCCGAGAACTCTATGCGGGAGCCCGCCGTGCCCTCGCAGCGCTCGACGCGACGAGCGAGCAGGTCCGACGCAGCAAACGGACTGCCAAAAGGACTCTCACGATCGGATCGATCCCCTCGTTCGCGGGTCTCGACCTCGCAGCCCTGGTCAGCAAGTTCATCGCACAGAATCCGGATGTCAACGTGGCCATCACGGTCGGGTTCCCCCTGGACCTCTTCCACAAGGTGCACGACTCCGAGATCGATCTCGCATTCGTCACGATGCCCCAGCGGCATCCACCCGAGGATCTACATCTGGCCCCACTGGCCACCTACCCGATGGTGTTGGCGTGTCCCCTGGGTCACCGACTCGCTGACCGTCCGACAGCCACCCTTCCGATGCTCGAGGACGAAGTGTTCGTCGACTTCAGCACCGAACTCGCAGCACGGCAAGCCACCGACGATGCCTTCGCCGCCGCCGGTATCGAACGCCAGATCAGGGTGACCTGCAACGAAATCGGATCGCTGCTCGAACTCGTTGCACACGGAATAGGCGTCGCGATCGTTCCCCGCTCCCTGGCGCAGGCCACTCGAGTGCCCATCAGGCTGGTCCCCCTGGAGGAGGCCTCCCTCGTGTGGACCGTAGCGGTAGCCACCCGCCCCGGCGCACTCCCCAATCCGGACGCCCAAGCTCTGTGGAACGCCGTTGCCGCCACCGCCAAACCCATCGATGCGGACCCATCACGGTGACACCGTCGACCTCATTCCCGGCGCTCTGGTGCCGGCCATGCGGTCGGGGCGCCGCGGTGCAGCCGATCTTGTGCGGAGAGGAATCAACGCCCGGGGATCGCGGCGCGCGACGACCTCGACTGTCCATACGGTGTCAACACACTCGGCAGATCGGCGCGCCCCGACGGATCGGTACCCACTCCATGGGTGCTTCTGCTTCCCGCCGTCGTGGCTGCCAACCTGGTGTCCTCCACGGAGTTGATACCATTTTGTATAACTGCAGTTGAACGGTGGTGTGTGGTGGCGTTGGAGGATGTGGAGCGGGATCTGCGGGCGATCCCGGCGGAGAAGGAACTGCTGCAGATCAAGTTGCTGCGGGCGGTGGCGCACGCGACGGACAATCGGGTGCCGCAGCGGGTGATCGCGAAGAACCTGGCCGTCACGCAGCCGGAGGTCAGCCGGATCGTGAAGAAGCTGCGGTTGAACCCGGCGGCCCGCGACCGTTCACCGCGGGAGGTGCTGCTCGAGCACGCGGCGAAGCGGATCGACCACGAGCGGATGATGGCCGAGCTGGTGGCCTGGGAGTACACCTTCGGGCACGTCCCGGGCGATGATCCGCTCGGGGAGAGCTATATGCGGGGGACGTGGGATCAGATCGAACGCTCCCGCGACCTCCTGAGCGACGACGACTACCGGGTGCTGCTCGCGGCCACCGCGGACCGGCGTGCGCGGGCGAATGCGCGCTGACCCCGCCGCGGTCGCCGCCGACCTCGAGGCCTGGTGCCGGCCCGGCGGGCTCCTCGATAAGGACGGCCCTTCCGCTTCCATTCACCTGTTCGACCCGGTCGCCCGCCGGCGAACGCGGGACACGATCGTCGACGCCTACCTGGCCGAGCAGACCGACGTCGGGATCGGCCGTCAGTACCTGGCGTTGGCAACCGCCGGCCCACCGGGGGTGGGGAAGTCGTCGAGCATCGACCGCCGGCACCTCGCCGGGCAGGGATGGCGGGTGCTCGATGCGGACACGATCAAGGACTACCTGCTCCGAGATTCCATCGAGCAGGGCGTCTACACCGACCTGCTGACAATCGACCTCGCGGACGGGCACCGGCTGATGCCCCGCGAACTCGCCACCCTGGTGCACACCGAGTCGACGAAACTCCTCGACATCATCACCGAGATCTGTCTGTCCCGCGGGGAGAACCTGGTCCTCGAGGGCACGTTCAGCTGGCCCGGCCTCGGCCCCCGGCTACTGGCGGATCTCGCCTACGCGGACTATGAGCACTCAGGAGGTCTTCGTGGTCCACCGTAAATGCCCCGTTGTCCGAAACGGGTCGCCTGCGCCTTGCTCAATGTGTCGTTGATGATGGGTGGCCGCTGCGGCGGGCGGCTGAACGGTTCCAGGTCGCGGTCACCACCGCAGCACTCTGGAGCGCTCGTTACCGCGCCGAGGGGCCGGCTGGGATGGCCGATCGCAGCTCACGGCCACATCGCAGCCCGAACCAGACCCCGACGCGCCCCGAGCGGCGCATCATCAAGGTCCGCGTCATCCGCCGCTGGGGTCCGTCCCGGATCGCGTATCTGCTGGGTCTGAATGTTTTGACAGTGCACAAGGTTCTGAGCCGGTACGGGTTGGCGTAGTTGTCCATCACCAGATGCAGCTCCCGCTCCGGGTAGGCGCGGGCGAGGTGTTTGAGGAAGACGTGGAACTCCTGATGACGATGCCGCGGTTTGCACAGCCCGGTGACCTTCCCGGTGGCGATGTCCAGGGCTGCGAACAGGGTGGAGATGCCGTGTCGAACATAGTCGTGGGTGCGTTTCTCGACCGAACCGATCCGCATCCGCAGCATCGGCGCCGTCCGGTCCAGGGCCTGGATCTGCGACTTCTCGTCCACGCACAGCACGATCGCGTGGTCGGGCGGATTCAAGTACAGCCCGACGATGTGGTGACCTTGGCGACCAGCTCCGGGTCGGTAGAGAACCTGAACGTCTCACTGCGCCAAGGCTTGACACCGTACTCGCGCCATCCCGCCGCGACCGTGGTGTTACTGATCTTCAATCGGTCGGCGAGCAACCGGCTGCTTCAGTGCGTCACCCCGAGATTCCTCGGCGGCGGCGGTGATGTTTAGAGTCACGTCATTGCTGTGACTCAGAACATATCTCGAACGGGGTACAGAGATAACCCTGAGGGGGACTGTCACACGCTTTCAGTAGTGGTTTGCTTCAAGTTCTCCGCAGTCCACCTGATTCTCGAAATGTGAGTGACCATGACTCAAGATGAAGTCGCCATGCTTACCTTCGCCCTGCGCTGGGCGCCCTACGGAGGCGGAGACGAGCACATCCTTCCCGAGTTCGGACTCCTCCCCGCAGTGTTCTACCGGCGTCTCCAGGCCATACTGATGGCGCGCGCGCTCGACGGAGTCGAATTCGCAACAAGACGTGGCCTGCTCGAACTGTGCGCGGTCAAGACTTCGGGGTCGAGTTCATCGGCATCGAATGCCGGAAGGCGAGAGGTAACACAGAGCGCTTAGGCGGCTCTCCGGCAGAAGGTTCTGCGGTCGATCGGTTCGTCGATTCCTGGCGTTGAGAACGGTGTCGATACACCAGTGCTCGACAGGAATCGTGGATGCAGTGAGTATTTCGTTTCGGAGCCGCCGGGATGTGTCGGGGACTCACGTCGCGGGACTCGCTGACGATGTCGGCGGTCGGCTCACCGCCGAATCAGGCTCGGGACAGCGAGGTGCATGCGCGGCAGCACGGTCCGGCGTCGGCCCCGTCGCGGAGTGTTCCGTTGCCGGCGTATCTACGCCGTCGGGGCGGGCCGTGAGGTGCGTAGGGAGACGAAACGACGGAGGTCGTCGCGGAAGTTGGGATCGAGTTGGTTGGCTGTCGGTCCTGCCAGGATGCTGTTCAGTCTCGCAATGTAGCAGGCTGGAGTCATGCCGAACTCGACCAGGAGGTCGCCGGTTGTGCCACCGCCGTAGGGAAGCCATCGGCGCACGAACTCGATCAGGAGGTCGCCGGTTGTGCCACCGCCGTAGGGAAGCCATCGGCGCGCGAACTCGATGATCCTCATGTCTTCGATGGCAGAGTCGTCGATCACGGTGCTACCTCCAACCGTCATACCTGGACAAACGTGGAGAGATGCGTCTTCCCCGACCGAGTTGTTCCGGGAGGGTGCCCGGAACCGGTCAGGCTGTCGCCAGAAAGGGACTGCTGTCTGAAATTCCTACCGAGTGCGCGAGACCATTCGATCTGTCTAGTGCACCAGCGCGCGGCCTGGACTGCAACTCCTTGCAGCAAGGATCCCCCTGTTGGGGAGTGTGTTTCCCCCTCAGGGGGAGTCCGGTCGGGTGATGTGAGCCATATCTTGAGAGATGTCTTGGTACGGCGTTTGGGGTCTATGTTGCCTCGAATCCCGGCAGTTCATCCCTGGAAGTTTGGAGCTCCGATGTCAGCCGTCAGCTCGGTGGAACAACCCGGGGAGGGGGTTGGCGTTGTGGGAGGGAACCACTCACGAAGGGTGGGGACCGAATCGGATTTCTTGACACGTTCGAGCTTCCTTCCGGGTAACAGCATTCAGTCAAAGCTCCTGATACACGCGTTGCGTGTGACCGTCAAGCCGGCGCTCGGCGTGTGGGCGCATATTCCGAGCGCACGTTGGGCCGCACGGGTGGTTGACCAGGCCGCGCGTGTGCTACCCCCGCTCGATGGGGTCGGGCATCGTCGTGTGCGCTTGACCGATTGTGACGCGGATTGGATCCAGGCGCACAACGCCGACCTGCACAGCGTGGTCCTCTACCTACACGGCGGGGGTTTCCTGACCGGTGGCCTCAACACGCATCGCCGTCTCGCTTCTCGGATTTCGCAGTCGGCCGATGCCAGCGTGCTCAGTGTCAACTACCGCCTGATGCCCACGCATGCGATAGGGGACGCCGTCGCCGACGGGATCGCCGGCTATCGCTGGTTGCTGGCACGAGGATTCTCGCCGACTCAGATCGTCATCTCCGGCGATTCCGCCGGCGGATATCTCGCGTTCATGGTGGCACTGGCACTCGCCGACCTGGATCTGCCGAGGCCGGCCGGTCTGGTCGCATTGTCACCGCTCACCGACTTGGACCCGACCGTCAAGTTGCAGCATCCCGCGTCTGCACGATGTCCGATCCTTCCCAGTTCTGCGCTGGTGGCGCTGACCGCCCTCACCGAGCGCGTGGAGCACCGTACTCGTGGCGTTTCGGGACTGCCGTTTTCTCCGGTCAATGCAGACCTGCGCGGGCTTCCGCCGGTGCTACTTCAGGTCGGATCCAGAGATATGCTGTATCCCGATGCGCGGTTGATGTTCGAGTGCCTTACCGATGCCGGGGTCCCGGTTGCCCTCGAGGTCTGGGACGGCCAGTTCCACGTCTTTCATGTGGCTGCGGATCTTCTGCCCGAGGCGCGCAGGGCAATTGAGCACGTCGCGGAGTTCATTCGGGTGGTGACCACCGTTCAAAACGGCGATTCGGCGCCTGACCCCCTCGATTCGGACCGCGAGATCGCTTGACACAGGTCGGTACGGCGATGCTCTGGGATTGAATCCTGTACGGCAGATCGCTATCGCGATGTGACAGCGGATCTGTGTGAGCAACATTTTCGGCACGAGCCGCACAGGGCGATGTGCGTGGAAGGGTACGGCAAATCCTCACGACGGATGGGAATCGATTTCAATGGCGTGGCTGTTGCTTGTTATAGCGATTGTTCTCGAGGTTGCGGCTACGAGTATGTTGCCGCTCACGCAGGAGTTCACCCGATTTCGGGTATCTGCGGCGGTGTTGGTGCTCTATGGGGGTGCGTTCTTTCTGTTGGCGAATGCGGTCAGACAGATCGACATCGGCGTTGTGTATGCGCTGTGGTCGGCGCTGGGGACGGCGGCGGTGGTTGCACTCGGCGTCCTCTTCCACGGAGAACGTGTCTCGCGGGTCAAGGTTGCGGGTCTGGCTCTCACCGTCGTCGGTATCGTCGCGATGAATTTTGGAGGGTAGGCGCCATGGGCTGGTTCTACCTCATGGGTGCGGTTGTCGTGGAAATCTTTGCCACAACCGGTCTTCACTCGACTGACGGGTTCACGCGGCCGCTTCCGACGGTCGGGGTTCTCGCTGGATACCTCCTTTCATTTTTCTTCTTGTCGAAGGCGCTCAGATCGCTCTCTCTCGGTGTCTCGTACGCGTTGTGGTCGGCAATTGGTACCGCCTCTATTGCGGTGGTGGGAGTGCTGCTGTTCGGTGATGCCGTGTCGGTCGCACGAGTGGCTGGATTGATATGCATCATGGCCGGTGTGGTCATTTTGAACATGGAGGCGGACCGTGATTCCAGGCCTACCGTGGCCGTGGACGCCCCGCAATCGGTGGAGTGCGACTGAATTCACTCTCGCAGGGCGTGGGCCTTGTGATGGCGCGCGAGCGTTCCCCGCGCGGAGGGAGACCGATCGTGGGCGGTCTTCTCGTCGATGGTTCCGGTTGGACGATTACGTGTGTGCTGTCAGGTTGAGGCCAGTAGGTTGGCGATGCGTGCGTCCTCGTCCAACAGTATCTGGGGGAGTCCGAGCTCCGTGCATTTCGCTGCGACCGGAGCCAGCACGGTGCGCGCTTCCGCGAACCGCTCGGCGACGGACAGGCACATCGCCAACAGCAGTTTCGCGCGGATGAGCGCCCGGGGTCTGGCCTGACTTTCGATGCTGAGTACGAGTTCCTTCGCCCGCGCGCAGGCATGCCCGATCTCCTCGGGGGAACCCTCGCGGAGTAGCAGTCTGATCGACGAATCTTCGTCGAGTTCGGATGTGATGGTGGCGATCCCGTCTGCTTGCGGGCGATACGCCGTCAACGCCATCAACCGCGTGCGGATCTTGTCGCCGACGGGAAGCCCTGCGCGGATCCGCTCGTTGACCATCCGTGCGGCCAGACGTGGCAGCCGCAGCGATTCGGCAATTCTGGCGCCCTCGTCCAGCCGATTTTCGGCCTCCGCATGATGTCGGAGTGAGGCTTTGACCCGTGATCCGGTGCCGTAGGTGGCGAGCATGAACTCCACGAGACCGCCGCCCTCGGAACCGAGTTTGTAGCTTTCGTTTAGCAGCTGTTCGGCCTCTGCGATCTTGCCCATCTCGTAGAGGAGCGCTCCGAGCAGGGCCCCGGCGAGTCGTGCCGCATGGGCGTGGACCCCGGATTTCCCGGTCATCGCTACGGCGGAGCGGAAGTAGTTTTCTGCCGCAGGAATGTCGAGTTGTTCGTATGCCGCGGCGCCGGCCAGACAGTATCCGTACATGACACTGAAGGGGCCGCTGGTTTGCGCGTGATATGCGGCGGCCCAGTCCTGCCAACGGCGCGCTGCATCGAAGTCGAATGTGTAGAGGGCCACGAAGGAAGCGATGCTGCCGGCGCCCGACGCGAGGAAGGGCCGCACCGCGTCCGGGTGGTGCAAGCAATCGGTGACGAGTTCCTGTACTCCTGCAATCTCATCGGCGAAGAGTTTGCCGGATGCTTGGACAACGGCGGCTTCGACCCGAAGGGCGTGAATTGCGGCCTCGTCTACCTCGGTGTTAGTGAGTGCGGCATCGAAGAGATCGAGTGCAGCTCGCATCTGTCGTGGACGCTGCATCAGTATGTTCGCCCACGCGATGTTCAATTGGAGTCGGGCACTTGTAACAGCAAGGTTCGGGGGAAGTTTCGCGACCAGGCCGAGGAGGGTTGTCATCCGCGAGTCCTCGATGAGTGTCATGCCGCCGTCCTCGACCAATCGAAGGGCGTGGTCGGTGTCGCCGGCGGCAAGAGCGTTGTCGACAGCCTCGCTGAGCATGTTGTGGTCGGCAAACCAGTGCGCTGCGATCCGGTGGAGGTCTTCACGACGGCCCGGATGGAGGCGTTCGAGGCGGCGATGGAGGAGATCGGCGAACAGGTGGTGATACCTGAACCATTCCCTGTCGTCATCGATGCTTTGCAGAAACAGGTCTCGGCGTTCGATTTCCTCGAGCATCTCTTGGCCGGATGGAACGTGTGTCAGCATGCCGGCGAGGTCACCGCAGATCTTCTCCGTGATGGCTGTGGACAGGAGGAACTCGAGGATCGTCGGTTCGAGCGTGCTCAGGACGTTCTCCACCAGGTATTCGTGGATGGCATGGTGGCCACCGGAAAGATGCGCGATGAAGTCCATGCGATCGCTGCGCCCGCGTAGCGACAGGGACGCCAATTGCAGCGCCGCGACCCACCCGTCGGTCGAGCTTCGAAGGCTGCTCACTTCTTGGTCGTCGAGTGTGAGTCCGTTGACATCGACCAGAAAGGCCCTGGATTCCGCGCCGTCGAAACGCATTGCCGTCGGCCCGATCTCGACTAGTTCATCGCGTACTCGCATGAGGCTCAGCGGAAGACCGGATTGGGATCTTGTCGCGACGATGACCTGGACGTGATGACATCCGTTCTCGAGCAGGAAGTCCATTGCCGCCACAGTGTCGGAAGAGGTTACCCGGTGCCAGTCGTCGATCACAATGGCGATCGCGCGGCCACCGTCGTGGATGTCGTTGATCAACGAGGGCAGCACGTATCGCGCGGCATCTTCGTAGTGATCTTCGAGGATGCGCTCCAGGTCGGGCGCGGTCGTGGGCAGCGCGGTGTGGATCGCCTTCACCAGGTGGGACAGAAACCAGGCGACGTTGTTGTCATCGCGGTCGATGGTGAGCCAGGCGACGGGCATTCCCTCGGCTATCAGAGCGTGCCGCCATTGGGAGGCCAGCGTGCTCTTACCGAAACCTGCGGGGGCGTGGATCACTGTCAGGCGCCGCCCAGCGCCGGCGCGGAGGGTCTCGAGGAGTCGTCGGCGCTCGACCAACGGCCGTGCCGAGGTCGGGGGACGAAATTTCGTGGCGGCGGTGGGCGGGGTGTTCGGGATTGCTGCCGGGGTCTTCGCCGGGGGAGCCCCGCCGGTGCCGGGCGGGGGCGAGGTGGCTCGGAACGGATCGGCGGGCATCGCCATCGCATCCATCTTCAGCCCGTGCAAGAGCTGCACCGTTCGAAGCTCGTTTCCGAATGCGTCGGCCGATGCTGGTCGATCGGCGGGATCGCCCGCCATGGCGTGTTCGATGGCGGTGCACACGTCATCGGGAATGCCGTGCTCACGCAGGTCCGGGATCGGTTGGTTGGTGACCCGCACGAACTGGGCAACCACCCCTTCCCGGGTGCGGCGCTCGAAGGCGGCGTGTCCCGTCATCAGGCAGAACAGCGTCGCACCGAGACCGTATACATCGGACGCGGGACTCGGTGGTTGGCCCTTGAGCACCTCGGGGGCGGTGAAGGCGGGGGTGCCGACGATGCTGCCCGCGGATGTTTCGAAATCGCCCCCGATCCGGGCGATGCCGAAGTCGGTCAGTTGCGGCTCGCCGTATCCCGTGATCAGGATGTTGGCGGGTTTGATGTCACGGTGGAGGATGCCCTCACGGTGAGCGGCCGCCAGAGCCCCGGCCAGTTTCACTCCGATCCCGAGCACGGTGGGCAACGGGAAGGGACCCTTCTGCCGAAGCAGGGTTTGGAGAGAACCGTGTTCGTGGTAGGGCATCACGAGAAAGAGGGAGCCGTTCGCGGTGACGCCGACGTGGAGAATTTGGACGATGTGGGGATGGCTGGAGAGTTTGCCCATGGCGCGTTGTTCTCGTACGAAGCGGGTGCGGTCGTCGGGTCCGACATCGGAGGTCAGCACTTTGACGGCGACCGGTCGATCGAGGGAACGCTCGGTGCAGCGATAGACCACCCCGAATCCTCCGCGTCCGACCTCCTGCGCATTCTCGAGTCCGGCCATGTCCAATTCGGTGGCGATATCGCGGCTCACATCGCGCTGAGTATTCGGCAGGTCGACTTCGTCGAACTCGTCCATCGGTGGCTCAATCCTCTATGCACTTCTACCTCTTTGTGGCAGGTCAGAGGGTGTGCCACGACTGTGGGCCTCGGCATTCGGGGCGAAGTCCGCCCGCGAGCGGTTCATGCGCACCTCCAACCAGTGTGATCCAACTCACATGCTAACTCAGTGCGATTCGGTGCTGTTCCCAAATCCGAGTGGACAGACAGCAGGGGGTGGCGGCAGATCCCATCTGGTCAGCCGCTACCGGCGCCGCATTCCCTCGAAGGTCAGGCGTAGGACTGCCTCGGCGAGATCCTCGGCTGATCCTCCGGTTCGCGGCCGGTGCCACTCGATGAGCGAGTTGAGCATGCCGAACACAAGGCGGCCGGTGAGCGCGGGATCGATGCCTGGCCGAAGGTCTCCCTCCTCGGCGGCCCCGACGACGAGGTCCCGCACGAAGAGATCGAATTCCCGTCGACGGGCGAGGGCGCGACGTTCCACGGGAGTGTTCCCACGAACGCGCAGCAGGAGGGTGACGTAGGGCAGTTCTGCGACCAGGATCTCGGCGGTGCGCCGGACGAGGTACTCGAGGCGGCCGATGTGTCGGCCGCTGGTGGCCTGCCGTTCGGTGGTGAGGGCGAAAAGTGCGTCGAGCGCCCGCGCCAAGGCTCGCTCCAGCAGTTCGGTCTTTCCTGAAACATGGTGGTAGATAGATGACTTCGTGATTCCCAGCCGCTGGGACAAGGCCTCCATGCTGGTGCCCTCGTACCCCTTGTCGTTGAAGACCGTCACGGTGACGGCGAGGAGGGAGTCGAGGTCATAGCCGGGTCGGCCGGGCCGCTGAGCGGGGTGTGCGGTCGTCATGGGTTACGGTCCTTCCCGGTGCGCCCGTGCGACGTTGCCGTGCCCGTCGAGATCGTCTGCCATGTCCGCTTTCGCCAGGGTGATGCTTCTCTGGCTCCGTGGGTCGGGAGGGGCGCACTCCGGATGGTCGAGCCCGTGTCGGCGGATCCCCGGGTGCAGTCTCACACCACTCGCCGCGCTTTCATTCCGTCGAACACGGGCGCGATCCGAACCACGTCGCCGGTGGTGGGCGCGTGCACCATTTTGCCGCTGCCGAGGTAGATTGCCACGTGCCCGGGGCCGGCGGGACCCCAGTTGCCGAACAGCAGATCACCGGGTCTGGCGTCGGCGAGGGGAATCTCGGTACCGACGTTCCACTGAGTTTCCGACGTCCGAGGTAGGGAGACATTCTCTGTTGTTGCGGCGTGGACGGCGTAGGAGGTGAGTCCGGAACAGTCGAAACCGCCGCCGGAGGGCCCGTTCACGTTGCCGCCGCCCCACACGTAGGGAAGGCCCAGATAGCGTAGGGCAGCCTCGACGATCCTGCCGCCGACGCCTCCCCAGTCGCCCGACCCAGGATCGAGGATCGACGCGAAGCGGGATTCGGCCGCGCGGATCTTCGCCACGTAGGGCTTTGTCTGATTCTCGTAGTCGGGGAGTCCCGAGGGCATTCCGCCCGATCGGCGGACCGCTCCCACGCCGGCGTTGTATCCGGCGAGCGTCAGGTCCAGCACGTCACCCGAGACGAGGCCGGCCTGCTTCCACGAATCGATCTCCTCGTACATGTCGCAGAGTAGATGTCCCGATGCCATGACCGAGTCGCCGACGGCAAGGACATCCACCTTTCCGTCACCGTCGGCGTCGCGCCCGTATTTCGCCCAGGTGCCGGGCATGAACTGGCCGGGACCACGGGCGCCATCCGGCGACACGGGCGCCGAGGCGCCGTATCGGAAGTTGTTCTCCGCCGAGTACAAGGCCGCCAGGACAGGGGCCTTGATGCCGTCGCAGATGCTTCCCGCCTTCTGAAACCAGGGGACGAATACTGCGATCGCCCCCAGCTGTGAGGCTGCCCGAGTGGGGGCGTCGGACACGGTGGGGAGGTGGGAGATTCCGGAGACGGCAAGCGGCGTCGAGTCGAATTGTTCAACGGGGTCACCATACTCGAGGACGGTCCCGTCGGATTCGGATTCGGGTTCGTGCTCGGCGGCAGGAATATCGCCCGTGGTGTCACCGGTCGCGTCGGGTGGGGGAGAGGCGCTCTCGGGCGGTGGCGAGTAGGCGCCTATCGCCTCCTGGACGGCATCCGCGGTATCGGTGATTGCTTGCTGCACAGCGCCTTGCGCCTCGGGAGGTAGCTGCTCGACGGCGTCGTTGACCTGTTGCCCGATCGCGGGTGCGGCATCGGTGATCTGTTGCACCTGTTGGGTACCATAGTCTTTCAAGGCCGGAGGCGCCTCCGATCCGTGTACCGCGCCACCGAGCGCTGTGGCGACTGCGACAATGATCGCCGAAGGATCGACCGACATCTACTTCCTCCCGTGCTGTGACCCAACCCTGTGAAAACTTCTGATGTGATCCAAGTCTCGACCACTGGGCGGCTATGTTCCTCACACCATTTGGGGATAAGGGTCCACCTTTAGAGAGATTCGCGGGGTGTCGTGTCGGTACTTCCCTTGCGGGCGGGACGCGCCCCTCGAATCGAACTGGCCGATCCGACGACGATCGCGCCGGGCCGGTCCGGCGATGATGTCGCCGCCTCACCAGGGTGACCGCGGGTGGGCGGTGGGCGTTGCGGATCAGGGCGTTGTGGGCCGATTGTGGACTCCGGAGACAACCGTGCTCCGGGTCGCTGCGTCGAGGCCGTACGGGGTGTACAGGGTGAATCGGTCGATGATGCCGCCGAACCTGCGTGATATCTCGGCCGCGGCCGCGTCGGGCTCGCCGACGACCGCGAAGGTGCGCAGGACGGTGTCGTCGATCAGTCGTGTCATGGACGCCCAGTCGTCGAGCTTGGACAGCCGGTGGAGCTCGGTCTGCAGATCACCCCAGCCGTGAAGGTCGAGGACCGCCCGGTACGCCGGTGTGGACCCGTAGAAGGCGATCTGTTTGCGCACGGCGGTCGCCGCTTCCTCGAATTGCCGTTCATCGGACCCGGTGACGACGAGTCCGGGATAGGACAGGGTGAAATCTTCGAAGACTTTTCCGGCCTTGGCGAGGGCCGATTTGATCTGCGGGACGGTCACTTCCCGGAGATATCGTTCGGTAGTGAAGCCGTGGACGAGCATCCCGTCCGCGACCTCGGCGGCGACGGACGTCATCTGCGGGCCCACGGCGGCGATCATCACTTGGGGAGGCCCGAATTCGTTACGCGGAGGCCGGAACATCGGTGTCATCAGGGTATGGCTGTAGTAATCCCCGCGGAAGTCGAGGGCTGTCTGGTTTTGCCAGCTCTCCCAGATGGCGTGGAGCGCCCTGACGAATTCCCGCATCCTCGGCGCCGGCGCGGACCACGGCATGCTGAACCGGCGCTCGATGTGCGGTTTGATCTGTGATCCCAGTCCGAGCGTGAATCTGCCGGAGCTGAAGGACTGCATGTCGTTGGCAACCGTGGCGAGAGTCATGGGATTGCGTGCAAATGCCACGGCGATGGCGGTGCCCACGTGGAGTCGGGGAGCGTTCTCCGCGGCGAGCAGAAGCGGTAGGAAGGGGTCGCGACTGACTTCCGTCGACCACACCCCGTCGAAGCCGGCCCGTTCCGCGAGTCCGACCTGCTCATGTATCTCGTGGAGGCTTGCCCCGGCCGTCCCGTCGATGGATCCGCCTATGTTGCCGTCGATCAGCATCCGAACTCCCTACACTCCAACATCCAGTCAGGGTTGACTGGATGTTGGTTCGACGATACCGTGAGCGAACGGTCGGCGACAGTGGTTCGACCGCAGGTTCTTCACTTCGTCCCCTGTGGCTCTGCGCATCTCGCAGATCGCGTCCCCTGGGGATTCGTTCACGATCCGAGGAGAGTTGCCTTGTCTGAAGAGGCATTTGTATACGAGGCCATTCGCACGCCTCGCGGTAAGGGCAAGAACGGAAGTCTGCACTCGGTCAAACCGATCGACCTCGTGGTGGGCCTGATCGACGAGCTGCGCGCACGGTTTCCGGACCTGGACCCGGGCTACATCGACGACATCGTGCTGGGTGTGGTCTCCCCGGTCGGCGAACAGGGTGGTGATATCGCCCGGGCCGCGGCGCTGGTGGCGGGCCTGCCTCTGACGGTGGCCGGACTGCAGATCAACCGGTTCTGCGCATCCGGACTCGAGGCGACGAATCTCGCCGCCCAGAAAGTACGGTCGGGCTTCGAGAACCTGGTGATCGCCGGTGGCGTCGAATCCATGTCGCGAGTGCCGCTGGGCAGCGACGGAGGTGCCCTCTTCAACGACCCGACGACCGCATACGACCTCCACTTCGCTCCGCAGGGAATCGGTGCGGACCTGATCGCCACGATCGAGGGGTTCAGCCGCGAAGACGTCGATGCCTACGCGGCGCGGTCGCAGGCCCGCGCCGAGGCCGCCTGGTCCGGTGGATATTTCGCCAAGTCGGTCGTTCCGGTCAAGGATTTCAACGGTGTCCCGCTGCTCGATCACGACGAGCACCGCCGTCCGGGCACCACCGTCGAATCGCTGGCCTCGCTGAAGCCCTCCTTTGCGGCACTCGGTCAACAGGGCGGCTTCGATGCTGTTGCGCTGCAAAAGTATACGTCGGTGGAGCGGATCAACCACGTCCATCACGGCGGTAACAGTTCCGGCATCGTGGACGGCGCGGCGCTGGTCCTGATCGGCAACGAAAAGGCCGGCAAGCAGTTCGGCCTCACACCCCGCGCCCGGATTATCGCCACCGCTGTCACCGGGGCAGACCCCACGATCATGCTCACCGCCCCCACCCCGGTGGCGCTGAAGGCACTCGATGTCGCCGGACTCACCGTCGACGACATCGATCTGTTCGAACTGAACGAGGCGTTTGCCTCGGTGGTCCTGAAATTCCAGAAGGATCTGGCCATTCCGGACGAGAAACTCAACGTGAACGGCGGCGCGATCGCCATGGGCCACCCCTTGGGAGCGACCGGCGCGATGCTCGTCGGAACGGTGATCGACGAGTTGGAGCGGCGCGGCGACCGGCGCGCATTGATCAACCTGTGCGTCGGTGGCGGCATGGGTATCGCGGCCATCATCGAGCGAGTCTGAAAGGCAACGGCAACAACATGAGTGCAACATCAATCATCACGTGGTCGCAGGATTCGGACGGAATCGTGCTGCTGACCCTCGACGATCCGGCCCAGTCCGCAAACACCATGAACTCGCAGTACGTCGAGTCCATGGGCAACGTACTCGACCGGCTCGAGGCCGAGCGTGACTCTGTCACCGGTGTCGTGATCACGTCGGCGAAGAAGACCTTCTTCGCGGGCGGTGACCTCAACGACCTGGTCCGTGCCACCGCGCAGGATGCGGTCAAGTTCACGGACTTCGCGAATGGGATCAAGGCCCAGTTCCGACGTCTCGAGACCCTGGGCCGTCCGGTGGTGGCGGCGGTCAACGGTGCCGCCCTCGGCGGTGGCCTCGAGATCACCCTGGCCACCCACCACCGCATCGCGGTCGATTCGAGATCGGTGATCTTCGGACTGCCCGAAGTCACGCTCGGGTTGCTCCCCGGTGTCGGCGGAATCACCCGGACCGTTCGGATGTTGGGGCTCGAGAAGGCACTGACGAGCCTGCTGCTGACCGGGAAGACGTTCAGCCCCGCGGCCGCGAAGACGCTCGGCCTCGTCGACGACCTGGTGGCCAGTGCCGACGAACTCGTTCCCGCCGCCAAGAAGTGGATCAAGGACAACCCCGAGGGCGGTGTACAGCCGTGGGACCGAAAGGGATTCCGGATCCCCGGCGGCACCGCGCTCAATCCGGCGGTGACGGCGAACCTGCGCCGCACCGTGGCAGGGGCACCCCTCGAGGCACCCCGGGCCATCCTCGCCGCCGCCGCCGAGGGAGCGTTGGTCGACCTCGACACGGCAGCGCAAATCGAGACACGCTACTTCGTCGGCCTCGTCACCGGTCAGGTGTCGACGAACATGATCAAGGCACAGTTCTTCGATCTGCAGAGCATCAAAGCCGGCGGAAGCCGGCCGGAGGGGCATCCCAGGTTCGCGGCACAGAAGGTCGGCGTGATCGGCGCCGGGATGATGGGTGCCGCGGTGGCCTACGTCTCGGCGAAGGCGGGAATCGACGTCGTGCTACAGGACGTCTCGATCGAGTCGGCGCGAAAAGGGAAGGCCTACGCCGAAAAGCTGGAGGCCAAGGCCCTCGCTCGTGGAACAACGACCGAGGAGAAGTCCGCCGCGCTACTCGCCCGCATCACCCCGACCGACAATCCGGCCGACTTCGCGAATGTCGATTTCGTCGTCGAGGCGGTCTTCGAGAGCGTGGAAGTCAAACAGGCGGTCTTCAAGTCGATCCAGGACATCGTCGCCCCCGACGCCGTGCTGGGCTCGAATACGTCGACGCTGCCGATCACCACGCTGGCCGAAGGCGTCGACCGTAAGGAAGACTTCATCGGGGTGCACTTCTTCTCCCCGGTCGAACGGATGCCGTTGGTCGAGATCATCGTTGGCGCACACACCGCACCGGCAACATTGGCGAAGGCGTTCGACTTCGCGCAGCAGATCAAGAAGACCCCGATCGTGGTCAACGACAGCCGCGGCTTCTTCACCAGCCGCGTGATCACGAAATTCCTCGACGAGGCCGCCGCCGCGGTCGGTGAGGGCATCGAACCGGTGATCATCGAGCAAGCGGGGGCCCAGGCCGGCTATCCCGCACCCCCGCTGCAGCTGCTCGACGAGCTGACGTTGACCCTGCCGCGCAAGATTCGTCAGGAAGCCCGTGCGGCGGTCGAGGCGGACGGCGGCGTCTGGGTCGAGCACGGATCGGAGGCCGTCCTCGACCGGCTGGTCGAGGAACTCGATCGTCGAGGTCGGTCGACCGGTGGCGGCTTCTACGAGTACGACGAGTCGGGCAGCCGCGTCGGCCTGTGGCCGGGGCTGCGCGACGCCTTCCAGTCGGGGAGCACCGAGATCCCGTTCGACGACCTCAAGGAACGGATGCTGTTCGCGGAGTCCCTCGAGACGGTGCGCTGCCTCGACGAAGGGGTCCTGACGTCGGTCGCCGACGCCAACGTCGGATCCCTGCTCGGGATCGGGTTCCCGGCGTGGACCGGCGGCGTCCTCCAGTACATCAACGGCTACCCGGGTGGGATCGCGGCGTTCGTCGAGCGGGCACGCGTACTTGCCGCCCGGTACGGCACTCGCTTCGAGCCGCCCGCCTCACTGGTGGCCAAGGCCGAGCGCGGAGAGACCTACGAGTAACGGCGTCACTTACGATCGGGGTTGGCACCACTGTGGGCAGTGGTGCCAACCCCGTTGAGGGCTTTTCTCCGAACGGATGGAGCTGATGTCGGTGTCGATCAGTGACGCCTCGGTCAAGCGCACCCAGCAAGAACGGCGGGCGATCACGCGCAGGCAGATACTCGACGCCGCCGTTGCGGTGTTGTTCCGGGACGGCTACTCCGCCGCCACCACGTTGCGGATCCAGCACGAGGCGGGGGTGTCCCGTGGCCGTCTCTTACAACAATTTCCCTCCCGCGAAGCGCTGCTCGTCGCCGCCGTCCAGCATCTCGCGACGGCGCGGATGGAGGACATGCGGCATCGCGACGATTGGCCACACGACCCCACAGAGCGCATCGACTGGGCGATCGAGATCATGTGGCCCACCTTCCACCAGCCGTATTTCTGGGCCGCGACCGAGCTGTGGCTCGCCTCCCGCGCCAACGACAAGTTACGCGAAGCGCTGCTACCGGAGGAGCGCCGGCTGGGCCACCTCGTGAGAGCAACGACCGACGCGTTCTTCGGCAGCGAGTTGTGCGCACGCCCGCGCTACGAGTTGGTACGCGAACAACTCAACACCTCGATGCGGGGTGCCGCACTGACCTATGCGCTCGATCCGCGCGATCCCGCCACCGACCCGCACCTGCACGAGTGGAAACTGATGGCTCGAGAACTGCTTACCTGACGGCCTGTACTCCGGAGTTATCCCGCGCCACCGATCTGGCGCGGGATTCCTCGTATTCCCGGGCGGTCTTCTCGATGAGCGTGGCGACCGAGAGGACCGCGTCCACCCCGGACACGCTGTGCCCACCACTCCACGCCGTGCGGTTGCTGAGCAATCGGTCCTGGTGGAAACCCTCGGATTCGGGATGCTCGCCCGCGGCGTCTCCGGCCTGCCGATCGACCCAGCACTTGAGCAGGCTCGCCGGAATGCCACCTACCTGGGTCGAGAGCACGACGTCGTCGAGGCTCGCCTCGACCAGCGCCCGCCGATAGGCGTTGTCGGCCCGACTTTCGTCGGTGGCGATGAACTTCGTGCCCATGTACCCGAGGTCGGCGCCGAGAACCAGGGCGGCGTGCAACGCCACGCCGTCACTGATACCGCCGGCCAGAACGATGGTGCCGTCGAATCGCTCGCGGACGGCGCGGACGAAGGAGAACGGGTTCGCCCAGCCCGTCTGGCCGCCGGCACCCGCGGTCAGGAGCACCAACCCGTCCACGCCCAATGCGATGGCCCGGGCCGCATGCTGCAACGTCGCGACGTCGGCGTAGACCTGGCATCCGATCGCGCGCAGGGGGGCAAGAACGGGCTCGGGGGATCCGACACTGGTGATGACGAGTTCTACGCCGTGATCCACCAGGCACGCGAGGTCTTCGCGCAGTCGCCGGTTCGATCGGTGCACCACGAGGTTCGGCGCAAAGGGCGCGGACCTCGGGACTTCGCTCAGGGCCGTCTCGATGCGGGTGAGCCAGTGGTCGAGTTCGCCGGTGGTGGCCGCATTGTGGGTGGGCAAGGATCCCACGACGCCTTCGCGGCACGCCGCGATGACCAGGTCGGGGCCGGATACCTCCGTCATCGGGGCGGCGATCAACGGAACGGTCAATCGATTCGCCAACGCTTCGGAAATGGACACGTCAGACTCCTTGCGAGAACCACGAGAGGCAGGGTGTGCACCTAAGTAAATGCCGAGAAAGCGGCGATGGCGCATGCTAGGTTGAAAATCAAGCTACAACCCCGGTAAGTAAATCTCAAGCCACATCGAATGCGTCGAAAGGGGCGGGGAGCATCGACGAACTAGTGCGCCCGAGGCGAGCTCGGCTCACCAGCACTCCGCGTCCCCGCAACCGCAGGGCCCAGATCCTGGTGGCCGCGAGCGCCCTGTTCTCCGAACGCGGCTACCACAATGTGGGCACCGAGGACATCGCCTCGTCCGTCGGGATCACCGCCGGGGCCTTGTACCGGCACTTTCGGAGTAAACAGGAATTGCTCGCCTGCACGGTGGCCGAGAGCTTCGATCAGGCGGGTGAGCTGCTGATCTCGCGCGGAATCGATGATCTCCCGGCACTGCTGCACGGTCTGGCGGAAACGGCCGGCACTCGACGTGACCTCGGAGTTCTGTGGAATCGCGAGATTCGACACCTGCCACCGGAGCGGCACGCGTCCCTGCGTGGCCGATTGCATGATGTGGTGTCGCGTCTCTCCGCGGCGCTCGGCCATTCCGTGCCGGGGGTGGGCGCCGCTGACGCGGAACTGCTGGCGTGGTGCACTCTTGCGGTTCTGACCAGCCCGGGCTATCACCGCACCGAGATCCTGCCGGGCCGTTTGATCGACCTGCTCGCCACCATGGCCGTGGCCGTCAGCGCGGCGCCGTTGAAGAGTGCAGCTGAACCGGCCGCCGATCTTCCCGGACGGGGCGGCATGGCGCCGGCATCGCGCCGCGAGGCTCTCCTGGGCGCGGCCACCAGACTGTTCGGCGCGAAGGGGTATCAAGCAGTCACGATGGACGAGATCGCAGCCGCTGTGCAGGTCCACAGCGCCAGCGTGTACCGACACTTCGATACGAAGGCCGATCTCCTGGCCGCCGTGATCGACCGGGGCGCGGAACCGCTCCAGTTGGGGCTGTCGCAGGCACTGTTCTCCGCGGACACCTCCCAGGAGGCTCTGGACGCCGCGGTCGATGCGTACATTGCGTTCGCGATGATCCACCACGACCTGCTGGCCGTGCTGACCTGCGAGGTACTCAGCCTTCCACCCGTCCGACGACACGCGGTGCGCAGCGCGCAGCACGACTACGTCGGGCAGTGGTTCCAGCTGCTGCAAGAATCCCGGCCCGAACTCGACGACACCGAGGTGCGATTTCGTGTTCACGCTGCGCTGACAATCGTCAACGATGTATCCAGGACGGTACGGTTGCGGTGCATGCCCAACGTGCAGGAACGTGTGCGCCTGGCCGCCCGCCGCGCATTGTATGGCTGACACTCCCCGCCCCCATAGTTAAGGGCGATTCACTACCGGTCGCGACCTCAGCCCCGCACGATTTCAGCGCATACCCCCTGACGAGGGGGTTTTCGAGGTCGCCGCGTTGACAATAGTGATGCGGGTCACCACAATGGCAGACGTAAGTAAATCGTGAGCCACGACATGGTGAATTGAAGGCAGGTGCAGTGCCGCAGCATCCCGAGGAGGACGTCGCCGATATGGCGGCAATGGATGCCCCGCACCCGGAGATGGAGGAATAGTGAATACTTCCGCCGCCCAGCCGTCCGTCGCCCACCGGCTGAGCGAGATGGCGGCCGCGATGCGAGAAATGGCGGGGGTGGAGGTCACCGAGACCCGAAGCGCGGATGACACGATCGGTGAGACCGGTGCTTTGTCCGCCATTCTCGACGAGCTACACCACGCGCAGGGCGTCCTCTACGAGCAGGCCTGCCTGACTCCCCAGCGCGGTCTGGAGCGAGTGCTCGGTTCGCTGGCCCGCCTGCGCTCGGCGGCGGCCGGGCCCGGCCAGTTCTTCAGTAGTTCGGCCGAAGAACTGTGTACCGCAGGGGGATTCGACCGGGTTCTGGTCTCTCGCATTCAGGGTTCGATGTGGATTCCGCACACCCTGCACCTGGTCTCCGAGGCCGTTTCCGCCGCGCTGCGCAACTATCTGAGCGATCTGGAGATCCCCTTGAGCGCGTCGCCGCTCGAGGCCGATGTCGTACGGCGCCGGATCCCGATGCTGGTGAGCGATGCCGGTTCAGAAGCCCGGACGTATCGTCCGCTCATCAGGTTGTCGAGGACCACAAGCTATGTCGTTGCGCCGGTGGTGGTCGACGGAACAGTCGTCGCCCTGCTTCATGCCGACACCAATATCTCGGGCCGGGTGCTGACGTCCGCGGACCGTGACATCGTTCGGCTCTTCGCCGACGGGCTTGGACCGATCTACGAACGGATGGTGCTGACCGAGCGATTGCGTGAGCAGCGTGACCGGCTCGGTATGGTCTTCAGCGCCACGGAAGCGATGATCGACGACGTTCACGGTGGCCCGCTGACCCTCGACGCCCCCGTCGGGATGTTGCCTCCGGCGGCTGTCGATCCTTCTCGCCGAGATCGTGGGGCGGCGGGCGGATCGTCGGAGGTGCCAGTCTCAGGGCGGCCTGAACGGCACTTGACCGCACGCGAGGTCGATGTGGTGGAACTGCTGTCGAAAGGCGCGTCGAACGCGGAAATCGCCGCCCAGCTCACCGTGTCCGAGAGCACGGTGAAATCCCATGTGAAACACATCTTCCGCAAGTTGGGTGCCACCAACAGGGCCAGCGCCATCGCGCGATACGGGAAGATGAAACGCTCGATGGGACGGACGCTATGACACAGGCATTGATCGCAACGACGCAGCACCAGACTGTACGGGGATCCTTGCAGGGGTGGCGACGCAAAGACATCGAGCTGATCACTCGGCTGGAGGCCATCCGGGACGAGATCTTCGCTGATGTCGGTTCGACCACTCTTCCGGGGATCCGGCACGAGCGTCCCGCCCATTCCGCAGAGGCGATCTCAGTCCTGACGCATCACTGCGTCGACGAGCTGCGACGGGCCGCGGCAGCCGACACCGCCAAGGTGGAGCGACTGACCAAGACAGTCCTCGACCTGCAGCAGGTGGCGATGGATCTGTACCTGAACGAAATGGGCCGTAGGACCGAACGTCTGGCCGAATGTTCGGCGGGACTCCACCGGTTGCGGACCGTCCCGAGCACCTCCGACCTCCTCGACCGCCTCTGTGAGGACGTGGCCGTTCGTTGCGGATTCCGGCGGGTGGTGTTGTCGCGGGTCGAGGCGGGAACCTGGAAACCGTGGAAGGCGTACCTGGGCGAGGGCGATGAATCGGACTCATGGTTCACCGACTGGATCGATCGCGGGATACCGTTCGACGAGCGGGCTCCTGAAGCGCGGCTGCTGACCGATCATCGGCCGGCGATCGTCTACGACACGGAAAACGCGCCGGTATACCGGCCGATCATCGTCGAGTCGGGTCGCTCACGCTCGTACGTGGTCTCCGCCCTGGTTCTCGACAACAACGTTGTCGGTTTGCTTCATGCCGACCACTTCCCGGTTCCGAGCCGGATCGACGAGATCGACCGCGACGTTTTGTGGGCCTTCACCGAAGGGGTCGGTTACATCTATGAGCGGACGTCGTTGATGGAGCGGTTGCGGAGCCAACGCGACCAGATCAGGGAAATCCTCTCGTCGACGGTGGCAACGATGGACGAGCTGTGCGAATCGGGAATGGCCTCGGCCGGCCGGGTCGACTCCGATCCTGCTGGAATCGACCCGGCGGCGGAATTCGCCTCACGTCCCAGCTTGGTCCCTCTCGCAGAATTCACCTCCCGCGAGCAAGAGGTATTCACATTGATGGCGGCGGGGGCGACCAACAACGACATCGCCGAGTCTCTCGTCATCACGGAGGGGACGGTGAAATCGCATGTGAAGCACATCCTGCGGAAACTCGGTGCGACGAACCGTTCACAGGCCATTGCCTGGTCGATCGGCAACCGCATCGTGTAGTCGATTCGTCACCATCTAGTCAGCGCTCCGCCGCCCGGCCCCCGCCGGGCGGCGGTCGCATTCCGATGCCAAACCGTGCTCCCCGAGTACGCCCGTTTCGGAACCGCAGACCGGCGCCGCAGCAGCCGGTCAGCCACCGGATGGACTGGTCGACTCGGTGATCATCGCCCCGATCTCCGAGTCCGTCTCCTCCGAGTATCCCCCTGTTGAGGGGTGGGTTTCCTCCCCGAGTAAGTGGTCGCCGGTGTGACCTACGCAATACCTTGAAGGTGTTCCTGAAGTGAGCGGAGCACATCGATATTCGAGTATCCGCGGGGACTATGACAACCACCGAGGAGAGCGATATTCATGAGTCATTCCTTTGCTGTCAAGTGGCTGAAGGCCTTCCGTGAGAGCCCCGAGGCAGTCGTCGCGTTGTACGCCGACGACTTCCTCTTCGAGGATCCCATCCTCGGCCAGAAGATCACCGACAGGGACGAGCTCCTCCGTGTCTTCGGGCCGTACGCCAACAAGGACACCGAAAACGGCATCGGCATCAACAACTTTCGGATCGATGAAGTTGTCGGCGACGAGAAGTCGGCGATCTACCGGTGGACCTGGAAGGCGCCCACGGCGACCGCTTTCGTCGGCGTCCCGGCCAACGGGAAGGTGCCCGGAGCGCGCGGACTGACGTTCCACATCTACAACGAAGCCGGCCTGATCACCCGGGAAGCGAGCCTGTGGGACATCGCGACGGCAGCGGCGGATCTGGGACAGCCCATCGACCCGTCCAGCGTGACCAAGTCCGCTGTTCTCGTCTGACACCGAACCCTGCGAAAGGAACTACGAGCACCATGAGTAAGCACGAAGACCACGCCCGGCGCTGGATCACCGCGTTGACCACCGACACCGCGGCGGCGGTCGCCCTGTACGCCGACGACCTGGTCTACGACGACCACGCCGACTCCGACCACGTCACCGACACCGCCATCACCAAAGATGAGCTGGCGCCGAAGCTCGCCCCGTACGCGAACACCGACACCGCCAACGGCGTCGGCCTGCACTCCTTCGAGATCACCGACTCGTTCCCGGTGGCCGGCGTGGCCGGAAACCCGGCCGTGGTGATCCTATGGAACTGGACGGGCACCGGTCTCGAGACCTACAAGGGAGTCCCGACCCAGGGCAAGACGCTGTCCACCCGCGGCATCACCTGGCACCAGCTCGACAGCGACGGACAGATCGTCCGCGAAACGACGTACTGGAACGACACCCCTGTACTGCAGGAACTCGGAATCCCGATCATCACGCCGGAGTACTGGGTCGAAGGATTCGACCCGTCCGTCCTCGTTGGATCCTGACCATGTGGGGGCCGTTGCCGGACGTGCTCGATCGGGCATGTACCTACTACAAGGACAACGTCGCGATCGTCGATGGTGATCGTCGGGTGACCTACCGCGAGCTTCTCGACTGGCGCAACCAGGTAGCGAACGGACTCGTCTCTCTGGGGCTGCAGAAGGGCGAGCGCGTCGGCCTGCTGATGCCGAACTGCTTGGAATTCATCCCCACGCAGCACGGAATCTGGGCTGCCGGCGGGGTGTTGGTGCAGATGCCTACGCGTAATGCTGCCAACGCATTCCGGTCGAGTCTCTCCCAGACCGATGCCACCACGCTGATCTATCACGCCCAGTTCGACGCAGTCGTCGCCGAGATCAAAGGTGACCTGCCGAAGCTGCAGACCGTGATCCGGATCGGGAGCAGTCCGGCTTCGGCGCCCCCCGAGATCGGCGAAGTGTTCGGCTACGACGGACTCTTCCGATCGCAGCCGACGGTTCGTCCCGAGGTGGAGATCGACGTCCACGACGAGGCGTACGTCCTGTTCACCTCGGGGAGCACCGGGGACCCCAAGGGTGTGGTCAACTCGCACTTCACCTGGGGCCACTACAGCATCACCGCGGGTCTCGAGATCGGCGACATCGCCTGGGGTGAGGTCTTCGCGCACGGTGCGCCACTGACCCACTACACGCAGATCTTCGTCATGCCGACGTTCCTGCGGGGCGGCACCAACGTGATGCTGCCCGGGTTGGACGTGGACACACTGCTCAGCACCATCGAGCAGGAGAAGGTGACCGCCACCGCCGTCGTTCCCACCATCATCTACCTGCTGCTCGACCATCCGCGCCGCGAAGCGCACGACCTGACTTCGCTGCGGACGATGATCTACGCGGGATCTCCCATCGCACCCGACCGGCTGCGTCAGGCGCTGGACGTGTTCGGCCCGATCTTCATCCAGGCCTATGCCGGGACCGAACCCGGGTACGTCTCATGCCTGCGCAAGAACGAGCACCGCGTGGACAGCGAGGTGTGGATCAAACGGCTCGCCTCGGCCGGTCGGCCCCTGTTCCACGTCGACGTGACAATCCAGGACGAAGCGGATCAGGTGTTGCCGCTCGGCGAACCCGGCGAGATCGTGTCCCGCCAGCTCGGGCAGATGCTCAGCTACGTCGACGTCTCCCGCAACGCCGAGGCGCTGCGCGACGGCTGGGTGCACACCGGCGACATCGGTCGCCTCGACGAGGACGGGTTCCTCTACATCGTCGACCGCAAGAAGGACCTGGTGGTCACCGGCGGATTCAACGTGTTTCCGCGACAGGTTGAGGACGCACTGGCCGGCCATGCCGCAGTTGCGCAGGCAGCAGTGATCGGCGTCCCCCACGAGAAGTGGGGCGAAGCGGTACATGCGGTCATCGTTCTCAAGAGCGGTGTCGCGGCAACCGAGCAGGAACTGATCGATCACGTCAAAAGGGAGATGGGCAGCGTCCACGCGCCCAAGACGGTGGCATTCGTCGACACCCTTCCGGTCAATCCGGCCGGAAAGATCGACAAGAAGTCGATCCGTGCCCCGTTCTGGGAAGGGCGGGCCCGCCAGATCAGCTGACCGTCGAAACCTTCGACACCGCACTGCTGTCGCTAGTCACATCAGAGAAAGAGGAGCACGCCGATGAGCGTCCCGCACTACTCGCTCTATATCAACGGCGAATGGGTTGATACCGGCGAGAACTACGAAATTCGCAGCCCTGCAACCGAAGAGCTCGTCGCCACCGTCGCCAAGGGCGGCGTGACGCACGTCGACCAGGCCGTCGCTGCGGCCAAGGCGGCGCATGAAGAGGGCACCTGGCGGCGTACCCCGCCCGCGCAACGAGCAGCCCTGCTCAACGATGTCGCCACGCGCCTCGGCGGCCGTATCGACGAGCTGGCCGCGCTCCAGACACGGGAGAACGGCGCCACCATCCGGATCACCGGGGCCCTGCATATCGGGTTGTCGATCGCTCAGATGCAGTACCTGGCCGACCAGGCCGCCACATACGAGTTCGAGACGGCGGGTCCCGAGATAGGGCCAGTGCCGGCCGAAGGCCTCGTCCGGCGCGAGCCGCTGGGTGTGGTGGCGGCGATCGTGCCGTGGAACATTCCGCTGCTGGTCATCGTGTGGAAGATCGCCCCGGCCCTCGCAGCGGGTAACACGGTCGTCCTCAAGCCCGACGAGCACGCCCCCCTGGTCGCGCTCGAGCTGGCGAAGGAGTTCGAGGCGGCGGGCCTACCGCCCGGCGTGCTCAACGTGGTGACCGGCGACGGCGAACCCACCGGCGCGCACCTCAGCGGTCACCCCGATGTCCGCAAGGTGGCCTTCACCGGTTCCACCGCGGTCGGCAAGAGCATCCTGCGTCAATCGGCCGACACCGTGAAGCGAGTGACCCTCGAACTCGGCGGCAAGGGACCGAACATCATTCTCGACAGCGCCGACCTCGACACCGCGATCGACGGTGCGCTGTTCGCGGCCCTGGCCAACAACGGCCAGGCCTGTGAAGCCGGCACCCGACTGCTGATTCCGTCGAGCAACCGCGACGAGATCGTCTCGCGGCTGGTCGAGCGTGCCCGCACGCTGAAGGTCGGTGATCCGCTCGACCCCGCGACCGGAGTCGGGCCGATCATCTCCAAGGTCCAGCATCAGCGGATCCTCGACTACTTCGCGATCGCCGAGACCGAGGGCGCCAAGGCCGTGATCGGCGGCGGCGTTCCCACCGGTCCCGAGTTCGACAAGGGCTACTGGATCGAGCCGACCATCTTCGTCGGTGTGACCAACGATGCCAGGATCGCACGTGAAGAGGTGTTCGGACCGGTCCTGGTCGTGCTCACCTACGACTCGGTCGAGGAGGCGATCAAGATCGCCAACGACACCGATTACGGACTGTCCGCCGGGGTATGGGGCGACGAGGAACAGGCGATCGAGATCGCCCGCGAACTCGATGCCGGCATGGTGTGGATCAATGACTGGCACGTCATTCATCCCGCCTACCCGTTCGGTGGCTTCAAGCAGAGTGGTCTGGGCCGTGAAGGCGGCCCCCACGCACTCGACGAGTACACCGAGGCGAAGTTCATCTCATTGAATCGCTCCCCGGGTCCGGAGGCGCGTGCCTTCGCGATCGTGATCGACCCGGTCTGATAGACACGGCCCCTGCACGATTCATCCCTCGGGATCGTGCAGGGGCCGCCATCCGTTCCGCATCACTAGCTGGGACCGCTGCGGAAGGGGTATCGCCACCGCGCAATTGCGGGATAGTGAACTGCGGAAAATTGGCGCACGTATTTCGGATCTTCGACCACCCCGCCCTCAGGTCTCTCGCGGGACCCCGGGTTGTCGCCTTCACGGTCGGCGCCACCGTGCTGCGTCAGCGCTCATGTCGCACCCGGTCGGACTGTCCGGCACCTTCGTTCTCTTCCCGTGCACGTTCTTCGGGGTGAACTTCGGTGCCGGCTGGCCGATGATCGTTGCGCTGCACGACCCCGTCGACCCGGCTCGTGGCGACCGGTTCGATGCCGATCTCGTGGGGCACCTTGGCGTCATCCGCGGTACGGCAGTTTCGTTCCGGAGCGCACGGCGGTAGTCGATGTCGAGTCGGAGACAGCGGCGGCGGCCCCGACTCTGCGGATCCAACGACAAATCCTGCAGCGGTCATCTTTATACCGCCGCAGGATTCGTTGTGGTGCTAGGTCGTTGTCGAACTCACGCCGAGGACCGCGAGTGCCGAGTCAGCGAGGATCTGCCGTAAACGTTCGACCGGAAGCCCGACGCTGTGAAACAGCGTCGATTGAAGGGCACCGATGGCGGCGTGCACGACTGCCCTGGCTTCCCCGTCGTCGAGGTCTGTGCGCAGTTCGTCGACCAGGTGTACCCATTCCTCGATGTAGAGCCGCTGCTTGCGACGCAGGCGCCGGCGGTCGTCTTCGGGGAGGTTGTGAATCTCGTTGTGGTAAACCTGCGCGACCTCGCGTTTTCCGACGACGAATTCGATCTGTCCATCGACCAGCTCACGCAGCGCCTGCTCGAGTCCGATCCCGCTATCGAGGGTTCGTTCAGCGTCTGCGAGCAGGCGATCTATCGCGATGTCGAAGAGTTCGACGAGAACGGCGGACTTGCTGTCGAAGTGCCGGTAGATCGCCGAACCGGTGATACCGGACGCCGCACCGATGTCGGCCATCGACACGGAATTGAAACCGTTTCGCGCCACCAGGTCCGCCGTGGCGGTCAAGATCCTGTAGCGGCGCGCCGGGTCCCGTGTGCGTACCGGCTCGGTTCTGTCGTCGATCATCCCACTACTCTCCACCATCGTCGTCTCACCTTCTTTCATAGTGCTCGGCAAACCGCTCGCGAACCACGTTCTTCTGGATCTTGCCAGTCGAGGTTCGGGGGAGCGCATCGACCACGATGATTGCCTTGGGGGTCTTGTACGGATCGATCAACCGTTTGATCTTCTCGATCAGCGTCGCGGGATCGACCATTGCGCCGGATGCCGGCACCACGACCGCGGTGATCGCCTCGCTCCATCGGTGGTGGGGGAGCCCGACGACAGTTGCTTCCGCGATGCGCGGATCGGCCTGATAGATGGCGCGCTCCACTTCGAGGGAGGAGACGTTCTCGCCGCCGGTCTTGATGACGTCCTTGAACCGGTCGGTGAACCAGAGGATGCCGTCGTCGTCGAACCGTCCGATGTCGCCGGAATGGAACCACCCGTGGTCGAAGGCCTCGGCGGTGGCCTCGGGGTTGTCCAGGTATTCGGTCATGGTGTGTGGGCTTCGGTAGACGATCTCTCCCTCGTCCCCCGTGGGCAGGAGTCCGCCGTCCTGTCCCATGATCGCCGCTTGTACCCCGATCACCGGCGTTCCGACAGCGCCGGTGTGGGTCAACTGGTGTTCGGGTCGGAACAGCGTGGTCGTCGGACTCATCTCCGTCTGGCCGAACAGCAGGTAGAAATCGCATGCAAAGACCTCGATGCAGCGTTCGATGAGATGCCGCGGCATAGGGGCCATGGCGTACAGCGCGCGGCGAAGCGAGGAGAGATCGCGGGAGCCGATGTCCGAATGTTCGAGCATTTCGCTGTACATCATCGGGAGGGCGAAGATCTGGGTGATTCGTTCGGATTCGATCAGGGCCAACAGGCGGCGAGCGTCGAAGCGTCGTTCGATGAAGATTGTGGCTCCGACGAGGATCGCGGCGGTGCAGTGGGTGTTGAGTTGCGCGGTGTGGAACATCGGCATCATTGCCACGAACCGGTCGTCCTCACGGAACTGCGCCTCGAGCGCCATGGTCATCGACTCGAGGTAGATGGCGGCGTGGTTTCCGACCACCCCTTTCGGGAACGAGGTGGTGCCACTGGTGTACAGGTACGACAGCGGTGCGCGGTCGGCGATTACATGCTCAGGTTCGGAATCCGGTGAACCACTGGCCAGCTCCGCGAAGGCGGCGAGTGTGGGATCCCCTGTGGGGGCCTCGCCGTCGAGGAGAACGATGTCAACGACGCTGACTGCAGCGGCGAGAGCGTCGTGAACTCTCGGTAGGAATTCGTTCTCGACGACGACCGCTTTGGTCGCCGAGTGGTCGAGGACGTAGGAGATTTCGCTTGTGCCCCAGCCAAGATTGATCGGGACGCACACGAGCCCCAGTTTCGCGCAGGCGTAGTAGGTGACGAGGAACTCCGCGCAATTGCCGGACGCGAGGGCGAGCGCGTCGCCGCTGCGGAGGCCGTGACGGTGCAGCCCGTGTGAGACCCGGTTGACCCAGCTGTTGAACTCGCGGTAGGTGAATCGGCGGTCCCCGTCGACCAGCGCCAGTGCCTCGGGTCTGCGCCAGGCCGACCGGGTGAGGCTGTCACCGACGTTGATCCGGTGGATCAGATTGCGACCGATTTCGGTGGTGGACATCGTGTTCCTCGGTTCGTGGAAGGGCGCTGTCAGTAGGACCGGGGCAGTTGCAGGCTGTGTTGGGCTACGTAGTTGAGGATCATCTCGCGGCTCACCGGGGCGATCCGGAGAAGCCGGGCAAGCCCCCACTGCGGGAGAAGCCCGTAGTCGTTGCTCAGTCCGTTGCCGCCGTGCGTCTGGATGGCGGCATCCGCCGCCGCGACCGCCGCCTCGGCGGCCGCGTACTTCGCCACGTTCGATGCCTCGGCTGCGGGTTTTCCGTGCTCGTACAACCATGCGGCCTTCGCGGTGGCCAGGGCGGCCAGTTGCACCTCGATCTGCGCCTTTGCCAGCGGGTGAGACAGTCCCTGATGCATCCCGATCGGCTGGCCCCAGACCGTGCGTGTTCGGGCGTACTCGGCCGCGCGGCCCAGGGTGAACCGGCCGACTCCGACACAGATCGCGGCGCCGGTAATCCGCTCGGGGTTCAGTCCGTCGAAGACCTGGGAAAAGCCCTCGTGTTCGACTCCCAGCAGGCTGTCGGCCGGAACGCGTACGTCGTCGAAGTGCAGGGTGAACTGCCTTTCGGGGAGCGCGACCCCGACCGGGAGCACGTTTTTGACCAGCCCCGGGGCATCAGTGGGGATCAGGAACAACGACAGTTGAGCCCGCCCGGTCACCTCGTCGTGCCCGGTACGGGCGACGACCACGAGCGCCTCCGCCTCATCGACACCCGAAATGTAGTACTTCGTGCCGTTCAGAACGTAGTCGTCGCCGTCGCGAACGGCGTGCGTGGACAGTTGGTGCGTATTCGACCCTGCGTCGGGCTCGGTGATCGCGAAGACCACCTTGGTCTCGCCCGACGCCATGCCCGGAAGCCATCGCTGCCGTTGGTCGTCGCTGCCGTACTTGGCGATCAATTCACCGGAGATGGCGCTGGAGACGAGCAGGAGCAGAAGCGGGCAGCCGTGGGCGGCGGTCTCCTCGCACACCAGCGCCAGCTCCGTCATGCCGGCGCCGCCCCCGCCGTACTCTTCCGGGAGGTTGATGCCGATGAAACCGCTGTTACCCAGTGCCTTCCAGAGATCCGTGGTCGGTTCGTGGGCCAAGGCGTGGCGGGTGTAGTAGTCGGGACCGAACTTGGTGGTGATGGCGGCGACCGCCTCGCGGATCGCGACGTGCTCGTCGGATTCGATGAAATCCATGGTGGTTCCTCCGTGGGGCGGCGGTCGCCGCCGGTGCGTCAGTTGGTCTCGGGGAGCAATGTCGTCGGGATGTCGGTGTGACGGGCGCGCAGGTACTCACCGAGACTCTTGGCCTGTGCATCGGTGCGGGTCGAGGACGCCACGCCGTCGCCCAGGAATCCGACGATGACGAAGTTCAGTGCCCGAAGGTTCGGGAGCTCGTAACGGTGTACGGGCAAGGATGCCGCCTCGGGGACCAGGTCGATGAACTTCTCGACGGTCAGGTGACGGCGCAGCCAGTTCCACCGTTCCGGGGTGTCGGTCCACACACCGACATTCGCCTTGCCACCCTTGTCGCCGGAGCGGGCGGCAACGACGGACCCCAACGGTAGACGAGTGGTGGATACCGTGTCGGCCACGTCCGTGTGCGGCGTCGACGGTGCCGGCGTCAGTGCCGGTCTCTGGGTCCGCGGGCAGTGGTCGATGAGGTCCTTGGTTCCGTCGGCATGGAGGACCACATGCTCGATTTCGTTCGCCGGGATGAGTGAGGGCCAGTAGACCCCGAACTCCGATGCCGACGACGGCGGGGTGGTGGTGTGGAAACCCGCATAGCCGGCGACGGCGATCTCGGTGACCGAGTTGGAGAACGCGCGGTCGACCTTGGCGCGATCGGCATCTTTGACAGTTACCCGCAGGTGCGCTGTCGATTGAGCGGCGGTGGGCGGGTCGGGAATGTCGTAGCGGAGCAGTTGGATATCGACGTCGTCGAACTTTTCTTTCCCACCCAGGATCTCGAACAGCTCGTCGACCGCCCAGGCGGCCTTTTCTTCGATGTCGAGTCCGGTGAGGACCAGGGTCATCGTGTTGCGGAAGCCGCCGATGTAGTTCATTGCCACCTTCAGGTCGGGCGGCGGGGGACTTCCCGTGGTTCCGGCCACCCGGACCCGGTCGGGTCCTTCTTGGGTGATCTCGATGGTCTCGAAGTGCGCGGCGACGTCCGGGTTCAGGTAGAGGGGGCCATCGATCTCATACAACAACTGGGCCGTGACGGTTCCCACGGACACCAGGCCCCCGGTTCCGGGGTCCTTGGTGATGACAAAGCTCCCGTCGTGCGCAATTTCGGCGATCGGGGAGCCCGGATACCGACGATCGTGCACTTCCCGGATTTGTGAATAGTTGCCCCCCGTTGCCTGCGGGCCGCACTCGATGATGTGTCCGGCTGCCACCGCCCCGGCAAGGGCGTCGAAGTCGGTGCGCCCCCAGCCGTGCCACCACGCGCTGGTGCCGACGACGAGTGCTGCGTCGGTGACGCGTGGACAGATCACCACGTCGGCACCGTTGTTCAGTGCTGCGGCGATACCCCAGCCACCGAGGTACGCGTTCGCCGACACCGGGCTCACCCCGGCCTCTGCCAGCGTGAGCCCCTTGTCGAGGTGCCGGAACTCGTGCCCGTCGGCCAGGAGTGATTCGAGCCTTGGCCGGATGTCATCGCCCTCGAGATGCGCGACGGACAGATCGAGCCCCTGATCGGCGATGAGCTTGCGGACCTCGTCGGCGAGACCGGCAGGATTGAGGCCGCCCGCATTCACGACGATCTTGATTCCCTTGGCGGCGCAATCGGCGAGTGATTGACGGGCCTGGGTGAGGAACGTTTTCGCGTAGCCGGTGGCGGGGTCCTTCTTGCGGGCCTTCCAGAGGATGAGCATGGTCAGTTCGGCCAGGTAGTCACCGGTGATCACATCGACCGGGCTGCCGTCCACCATGTCGCGGAAGGCCGAGAGCCGGTCGCCATAGAATCCCGATGCGTTGCCGATACGGATCGGCCGACGCGGGGCGTCAGACTCTCTCATCGGGTTCCTCCAGTGGTTGACGGGGCGGCGAGACTGGGTCGGCCGGGGCCGGGGGCCCCGGCGAAGGCTTGGGCGATGCCCATCCAGGTGTGAGCGACGGGGCCGGTGACGACGAGGCGAGTGTCGGCCACGTTGCGTCGTTGCGTGACGACGAGGACGAAGTCCTCGGCCGGACCCACGACGGCGTTCTCGGCGTCAGCGTGCCCCCACGTCCACGCATCGGCGTCGGGGTCCGGGGCTTGCAGCACCACCCGGACAGGCTGCTCGGGCACCGACAGCCCATTGAGCTGATGGGCGAAGGCGAAGGTACTCACCCCCAGGTGCGCGATGCTGCGCAAACCCGGACTGGCCTGATGTCGTACGCCGAGGGCATCGTAGATATCCCGGCCGTGGGCCCACGTCTCCATCAACCGTGCGGTTGCCGAAGAGGCGGCACTCATATCGGGTCCGTACCAGGGCATCCGTGCCTTCGGTTCGGTCCGTCGCAGCGTCTTGAGCAACTCGCTTCGAGAGTGCACGAACCAGTCGATCAGGTCCTGGTGGGACATCGTTCGCAGGTCACGAGCAATCCGGTCCGGAAAATCCATTCCGCCGGCAATCAGGGCGGCGGATTCTTCGCGGAACCGCTGGGGATCGTCCATCGCGGTTCGTGCGGCGTCGTCGAAGAAGGCCAGATGCGAGACCTGATCGCGCAGGGCCCAGCCCTCGGCTGGGGTATCGATCTCCCATTGATCCGGTGTGAGGTCGCGAAGAACGAGGATCAGCCGTACGGTCTCGACATCGAGGTCGTCGAGAAGTGCCTCATAGTCCAGTGCCATCAGTGCCCCTTCCAGTGCGGGCGCCGTTTTTCGCTGAAGGCGAGCATTCCCTCTTGCGCGTCGTCGCTGAGGTACACCGGTTCCCAGATCTTTTCGGCCATCTCGAACGCGCCGGACAGTGGATGCTCGGCGGTCAGCTTGGCCGTCTTCTTTCCCGCACTCACCGACAACGGGGCATTCGCTGCGATCAGCTCGGCGAATCGTTGTGTCGCGTCGGCCAATTCGCCGGGCTCGACGACGCGGTTGACGAAGCCGATCTCGTAGGCGCGCTGGGCAGTCAGGGCCGCGCCGGTGAGCACGATTTCCATCGCAATCCGCGGCGGGATCATCAGCGGCAGCGGAGCCGCCCAGGGCGAGCCGCGGCCGATCTTCACCTCGGAAATGGCGAAGGTTGCCGTACTCGAGGCGATGCAGAGGTCGCAGGTCTGTGCTAGGAGGAAGCCGCCGGCGAAGGCGGCGCCATTGACCGCCGCGATGGTCGGCTTGTCGACCTCGATGTTCCGCCCGAACTGGGGAACGAAGTCCACGGGCGGGACGGTGAGTTGTTCCTGGCTCATCTCCTTGAGATCCCCGCCGGCGCAAAACGCCTTGTCGCCGCTGCCGGTGAGGACGAGGACCTTCGCGGACTCGTCGTCGTTGAAGCGCCGGACGCCGGCGAACAGGCCCTCTCGGACCGCGCGGTTGAGACTGTTGCGGGCATCGGGACGGTTGATCGTGAGCCAGGCGATGGAATTGCGCACCTCGTAGGTGACTGCCGCGGTGGAGGCGTCGTGTGCCATCTATGCGTCCTCCTGCCCGTCGTGCACCACGGCGAGCACGGTGCCGGAGTCGACCTGCTGGCCGACGGTGACGGGAAGCTTTGTCACCACCCCGTCAATGGGGGCCTTGACCGTGTGCTCCATCTTCATGGCCTCGAGCACGACGACGGCGGCCCCGGCCGTGATTTCGTCTCCCTCGGATACCTCGATCCGCACCACCGCCCCGGGCATCGGCGCGAGCAGGGAACCGGACTCCTGCACATCGCTCGGGTCGGGGAACCGCTCCACCTCGTGCAGTTCGGTGGCACCGAGGGCGCTGTTGACGAAGTGCGCGGCACCGTCTCGGACGATCGAGTAGCGGCGGCGCACACCCTCGATGACCGCGTCGACGAGAGTGGGGGAGGCCTCGATCAGCTCGATGTCTTCGATGTCACGTCCGTCGGCGGCCGCGTTGAGCCGGTCGCGGAGAAACTCGTATGCGATCTCGATCTCGTTGTCACCGTTGCGGAACAGCACTGCCTGCGGTGCACTGCGGACGGTGCGGAAGCCGGAGGGCAGTCCCGGCAGCGTCGGCGCCGTCGCTCGTCGCTCGGTCTGAGCGGCGAGTGCGGCGACGAGCGCGTGGGTCGCGGTAGTGGCATCACCGTTCACACGACTGGCGGTCAGATCGGCGACCGAGTGCCGGTCGAGGTAGCCGGTGTCGGTCTGACCGTTGCGGAACTCGGGTTCTCGGAGAATGCCGATCAGCAGGTCACGGTTGGTGGTCACGCCGTGGATGAGTGATTCGTCCAGGGCCCGGGCCACCCGGTCGCAGGCCTCTTCCCGGGTACGGCCGAATCCGATCACCTTCGCCAGCATCGGATCGTAGAAGGTACTGACGGTGGACCCCGAGGCGAATCCGGCGTCGACGCGGATGCCGGGGAGGTCGGCGATCTCGAAGGTGGTCAGCTTCCCGGATACCGGCACGAATCCGGCCGGTACGTCCTCGGCGTAGAGCCGAACCTCGACCGCATGTCCGTTGAACTCCGGTGATTCGATCTCGGGGGGCAGCTTCTGGCCGGCGGCGACGAGGAGCTGGCCGCGCACCAGGTCTGTTCCGGTGACGAGTTCGGTGACCGGATGTTCCACCTGCAGTCGGGTGTTGACCTCGAGGAAATAGAAGGCGCCGTCGGGTGCCATCACGAATTCGACGGTGCCGGCGCCCTCGTAGTTGAGTGCCTTACCCGCCGAGACCGCGGCGGCGCCGAGTTCTTCGCGCAACTCCCGGTCGACCGCCGTCGAGGGCGACTCCTCGACAATCTTCTGGTAGCGACGCTGGATGGAGCATTCTCGTTCGCCCAGATGGACGACGTTGCCGAAGCTGTCACCGAAGATCTGCACCTCGATGTGCCGCGGCGACTGGACGAACTTCTCCAGGAAGACGGTGCCGTTGCCGAACGCCGACTGTGCCTCGCGGCGGGCGCTGCGGACCGCTTCGACGATCTCGTCGCGGTCGTTGACGATCCGCATCCCGCGGCCGCCGCCGCCGAACGCGGCCTTGACCAGGACCGGCAATCCGATGTCGTCCGCCGCCGCCCGCAGCCGCTCGGGATCCTCGTCGGATTCGTTCTCGATCACCATTCCCGGCAGCACGGGGACTCCCGCATCCGCCATGATGCGTTTGGCCTCGATCTTCGATCCCATCGCGGCGATCGCTTCGGGTGAGGGACCGACGAAGATGATGCCCTCGTCCTTGCACCGTCGTGCGAAGTCCTCGTTTTCCGAGAGGAACCCGTAGCCGGGGTGGATGGCGTTCGCGCCGGTTCGGTGTGCGGCCGCGACAACCAGATCGACCTGAAGGTAGGTGTCGGTGGGGGTGGTGCCGGGAAGGTGGATGGATTCGTCGGCCTCGAGCACGTACGGCGAGTGGCGATCGGCGTCGGAATAGAGCGCCACCGTCGAGATGTCCATTTCGCGCGCCGTCCGGATGATGCGCGACGCGATTTCGCCTCGGTTGGCGATCAGCAGCTTGGTGATCGTTGACACTGCGGTACTCACATTCTGAAGACGCCGTAGCCACGCTGGCCGGCAATGTGGTTGGAATGGGCGGCGGACAAGGCGATCGCGAGGATCGCACGGGTGTCACGCGGATCGATGACGCCGTCGTCGTAGAGGCGTCCGGAGATGAAGAAGGGATGTGATTCGGCTTCGATCTGTTGCTCGATCGCGGCGGTGCGTGCGGCATCGGCCTCCACGTCGAATTCACGACCTGCGGACTCTGCGGCGGTCTTGCCGACAATCGACATCACGCCGGCGAGTTGCTGGGCGCCCATCACCGCGAGCTTGGCATTGGCCCACGTGAACATGAAGCGTGGATCGTATGCGCGGCCGGACATTCCGTAGTTTCCGGCACCGAAGGAGCCGCCCACGTTGATCGTGATGTGCGGGACCTTGCTGTTGGTGACCGCATTGATCATCTTGGCACCGTCCTTGATGATGCCGCCCTGCTCGTACTCGGTGCCGACCATGTAGCCGGTGGTGTTGTGCAGGAAGATCAACGGGGTGTCGGTCTGGTTCGCCAACAGGATGAATTCGGTGGCCTTCTTGGCCTCTTCGCTGAAGAGAACGCCGCGGTGGTTGGCGAGGATTCCGACCGGAAAGCCGTGGATCGACGCCCACCCGGTCACCAGGCTGGACCCGTAGCGTGGTTTGTACTCGGAGAACCTCGAGCCGTCGGCGACCCGGGCGATGACATCGCGGGGATCGAACGGGACCCGCGGGTCCCCCGAGGCGATACCGAGGAGTTCCTCGGGGTCGTACAGCGGGTCGTCGGCGGTCGCGGACGGGGCGGGCCCGAACTTGCGCCAGTTGAGGTGGCTGACGATGTCGCGGCCGATTCTGATGCAGTCGTTCTCGTCGACGGCGAACTGGTCGGCCACACCGGACACGCGCGAGTGCATGTCGGCGCCCCCGAGGTCCTCGTCGTTGGCGTCCTCTCCGGTGGCCATCTTCACCAGCGGGGGACCACCGAGGAACACCTTGGCCTGTTTGTCGACCAACACCGCGTAGTCGCACATGCCGGGGACGTACGCGCCGCCGGCGGTAGCATTGCCGAAGACCAGCGCGATGGTCGGAATTCCCATCGACGACAGCTCGCTCAGGTCGTGGAAGATCTTGCCGGCGAACACGAAGAGTTCCGATTGCGTCGGCAGGTCCGCGCCGCCCGACTCCACCAGGTAGACCACGGGCAGCCGGTTCACGCGAGCGATCTCCAACGCGCGCAGATTCTTCTTCAACGTGAAGGGATTCATCGTGCCGCCCCGCACCGTGGGGTCGTGGGCGATGATCATGGTTTCGACGCCGGAGACGACGCCCACGCCCGTGACGATGGCCGCCCCGACGTTGAACTGAGTTCCCCACGCCGCCAACGGTGACAACTCCATGAACGGGGCATCGCGGTCGATGAGAAGCTCGATACGTTCGCGGACGAGCAGGCGTCCGCGATCGTGGTGACGTTGGGTGTACCGCTGGCCACCACCGGCGATGACGAGTTCGAGTTGCTCATTGAGCGCGGCGACCGCGGCGAGCTGAACTCGGCGGTTCTCCTGATAGGTATCCGATGACGTGTCGATCACCGAGTCGAGTACGGGCATCCGTACGCCTTTCTGTCAGATCTGGGGACTCTCACCGACGAGGGCGAGCATCGAAGCTGTGACCAGAGTAACCCAAAAGTGAATCGCCGTACACTTACATCTTGAGATCACCCAGAATCGGCGCTATCGTAGGTGGTAACGCAGCGGCAATCTCAGATCATGTACATCAGGCTTCACTAAATGCCGAGGAAGATCGCCGTCGGCTGCAGAGAACCCTTCCCGCTTGAATGGAGAATCCGTTGTCCCAGTCCCTCGACAACTCCGCCCACAGGGCGGGAGCGTCCACCACCATCGATGCCGATCTCTACCGGACGGCACTTCGTCGCCATCCTGCCGGCGTCACGATCATCACCCTCGACTCCGCGAACGGACCGGTCGGGTTCACCGCGACCTCGTTCTCGTCCCTGTCACTGAACCCGCCACTGGTGTCCTTCAATATCGCACACACCTCGTCGAGCATCGCTGCTCTACACCAGGCGCAGTCGTTGATCGTCCACTTGGTCGGAGATCACCAACTCCCACTCGCGCAACGCTTTTCCGCGAGTGCCGATCAGCGATTCGCCGACGAATCGGCCTGGGTGACATTGTCCACCGGAGAGCCCCTCCTGCGCGGCACGCACTGCTGGTTGCGGACCGGTGTGCATCAGCTGATCGAGGCCGGCGATCACACCTTGGTCATCGGGGCGGTCGAGGAAATCCACATCGAAGACCCCGACGCAACGTCGGACGCGGCCCCCCTGCTGTATCACGAGGGCCGCTATCACCGGGCCGTACCGTTCGGGTCGTAGACCGCCACGGCCACTGCCTCCCCGCACCCCCACTGGAGAAAATGTGCCATGACACGCCTGCACGGAACGTCCCGACCCGCCCTGAGGATCGCCGCGGAACTCAACGGCCACGGCCACCACCCCGCGCTCAGCATCGACCCCCGGGCCGGACGTCCAGAGTCTCGCTGGGTTGACCTGCGCCGAGCCGACGACGACGGCGGTCTCCCGCACGATCACGCGACGATCGTGCGGATACAGGCCGCAGACATGGCCCAAGCTCATCGAGAACGCGCGACGCTGCGATCGGAGATCCAGGCCAAGGGAGGCCATCCCGACGACATCGCGGTGCTCGTCGACATTGCGGTGCTCATCGCCCCGGAGGCCCGGACCGCGCGCAAGGAACTGATGACGCTCGACAGCACGCTGCCCGGCCCACGGCCGAGCGAGTCCCTGGAATACATCGGCACGCCCATCGGACTCGCCAGCCTGATCGCGGATCTGTACGTCGTCGGCGTCGTCGACGGCGTCACCCTTCTGCCAATGTCGGAACCCGCAGTGCTGGACCACGTTGTGAACGAGTCACTGCCGTGGTTAACGCTGCGAGGGGTCTACCCGCCCCCCAGAGGGGCAGCCCTGGCACGAACACCCCTCCGGTAGATCGTTGCTGTAACTCGCTCACGAAGGCCGCGTCGAAGACGACGCGGCCTTTCCGCGTTTCGACGGGGGAGGGCGCTGCCATCCGCCGACCTGAAGATCTGTGGGACGCCGGAAGCGGATGAGGCGCGCAAGGCAACCGTGTACTTCCGCCGTCTGCCACCCCCGAGCCAGATCCGGCGAACCTCGATCCGGTCCTGCCAAGTCCAAACGGCCGACACTCTCCCTGTCGTTCCGCTTGAAACTGTTGCGAAATAGCCCATCTCGGGAACCGGCGAGCTCGTCGCCGGCGCGCAAAGGCACCCTCAGGGCCGTGCGGGCATCTCGAACTGCGTCGCCGACTTATCTCCCCAACGTGGGGGTGAAATCCCTCTTCAGAGGGGTGTGGACACGGAGTGACCGCTGCCACACTTGGTTCATCCAGCACCGGAACCGAAGGGTCGACATGAGTACATTCGCCAACGCCGACGAGGTCTACACCTATATCGGTGGAATTTTCGACAGAGCCACGAAGGAAAAGACCTTCATCGACGCGACCGCGGGGACCGGTCTGGTGATCAAGCTGATCCAGACAGATCCGGACGCGGTGATGATCATCGACTTCCCGGGACAGAAGGTCACCACGGGCGATGCGACCGAGGGAATGGCGTCCACGGTGCAGTTGCGGATGTCGTCGGACAACAGCAACAAGTTCTGGCAGGGCAAGCTCAACTTCACCCTCGCGATGGCACAGCGGAAGGTCAAGCTCGACGGCAAACGCTCGGTGGCGCTCAAGCTTCTCCCGCTCACGGGCGGCCTGTTCGACGTCTACAAGCAGCTTCTGAAGGAAAACGGCCGCGAAGACCTCTTGATCGACTGACACCACGCTTGAACAACTCATTTAACGACACAGCAATTGGAGTGCACATGCTAGAGCAGGACATGACCGACGAAGAGTTTCAGCCCTACTTCGAAAAGGCGGAAGAGCTGTCCAAGTTCTTCCGCGAGATCGGCCCCAAGTACGACGCGGAAAACACGTTCGCATACCCGTCCATCAAGGCGTTCAAGGAATCCGGGCTCGGAACCCTTCCGGTGCCGAAGGCGTTCGGCGGGCCCGGCGGCAACCTGCTGCAGGCCTCGAAGGTCATCAGTGAGTTGTCGAAAGGCGACTCCGCAATCACGTTGGCCTACAACATGCACTACATCATGGTCGGCATCGCCGGCAACCTGATGAGTGAAGAGCAGAACAAGTACTGGCTCGGGCGCGTCGCCGACGGCGAGATCATGTTCGGTCCCTTCTCCGAGCAGCGGGCCGGATTCAGCGGTCTCGCCGACATGAAGGCCATTCCCCAGCCCAACGGCGGATGGAAGCTCTACGGCAAGAAGACGTGGGGAACACTCTGCGAGGCCGCGGACATCATCACCACCAACGCGACGATCACCGACGCCGAGGGAAATCTCCCGGAGGACTTCCAGGACCGCGTCAACGCGGAGAGCTTTTTCATCGGCGACTTCAACGTCGACGAGAACGGCCAGGGAGACGGCATCCGCATCGAAAAGACCTGGGACGCTCTCGGTATGCATGCCACCGGTACGCAGACCATCCACTTCGATGGCTACTACGTTCCGGAAGACGGGTTCATCTGTGAGTGGCGCTCCGGTGCGTTCGGCGTCCTCGAGTGGGCGTCACTGATGTTCGCGAGCATCTACCTGGGTATGCAGTACCGCGTTCTCGAGGAATCTCGCGCCACCCTGTCGAAGAAGACCCTCGGCGCCACCTTCGGTGCCATCGTCGCAGAAGACACCAAGGTCTCCGGCGTCGGCCACATCATCGACGGTATCGGCGACATGGCCTCGCGGGTGGAGATCTCGCGCCGGGTCCTCTACCAGACCTGCCAGGAACTCCTCGACGGCAAGGACGACGAATGGCCGTTGGAGCTCCGCTTCCCGTACATCGGCCTGGCCAAGACCTTCGTCGCCGAAAACGTCATGCACATGACCAGGCACGCCATGAGCATGGCCGGTGGGTCGTCGTTCCGTAAGGGGGCGATCTTCGAGCGTCTGTACCGCGATTCGGCGGCCTCGATGTTCCAGCCGCTCAACTCCGACCAATCTCGCACGTACATCGGCGAGTATCTTCTGCAGCCCGAGCAGCTCAACGACTGATCGGCTGCCACGAAGCCCTCCGGTTTCCTGTCCCGAGCAGGACGCCGGAGGGCTTTCGTGTACGCGCCGAGAACCCCATCCGCGCGCGGCGACAGCAGGGGCGACAGGGGTCTGTAGCCGCGTCGCCGGCGGTTGTCTCCTTGCCGCTGGGCGGGTCGGCCGTTCCCTACGCCGCTACGGGAGGTCCCACGGGCGAAAGTACATTGCGGATCACTTTCTCCTCCCCTCATCCCCCCTCGGGGGGAACTCCGACGCGGTTTCCTGCCACTTCGGGGTGAGATTGCTCCCCCAAACGGAGGAAGTGAATCGCAATTTACTTGTGTTGTGATCGAGCGTAGCCCTACCATTCAAATGTGATGCGGCGCACAACATATCTGGTTGTGGATGGGCCCGAGTAGCCCGATTAGTCGCTCGACACACTTCATTTTCCATTTGACGAGGAGGAAACCGGTGACCGGTTCCCCACCGCTCGCTGTAGATCCGCGTGCACCGGGCCGCGACGACGCGCCTGTCCGCAAGCCCGGGAAGGCTCGGATCTGGGCCGAATCGGCAGTGCGGCCCCTGGGCGCATTCTTCGAGATGTGCGCGGCGACATTCCGGGCGCTGTTCCGGCCCCCGTTCCAATGGCGAGAGTTCGTTCTGCAGTCCTGGTTCATCGTTCGTGTCGCGTTGCTGCCCACCCTGCTGGTCGCGGTGCCGTTCACCGTTCTGGTGGTCTTCACCCTCAACATCCTCCTGGTCGAGTTCGGTGCTGCCGACCTGTCCGGTGCCGGTGCGGCACTCGGCGCGGTCACCCAGATCGGCCCGCTCGTCACCGTTCTGGTCGTGGCCGGCGCCGGAGCCACCGCGATCTGCGCCGATCTCGGAGCCCGGACGATCCGCGAGGAGATCGACGCCATGAAAGTCCTGGGCATCGACCCGATCCAGCGTCTGGTGGTCCCGCGCGTGCTCGGCTCCACCCTGGTGGCGCTGCTGCTGAACGGGCTGGTGATCACGATCGGCATCGTCGGAGGCTTCTTCTTCTCCGTCGTCTTCCAAAACGTCACCCCGGGCGCATACGTGTCGTCTCTGACCTTCGTCACCGGATTGCCGGAGGTCATCATCTCCGAGGTCAAGGCGTGCTTGTTCGGGCTCATCGCGGGTCTGGTGGCGTGCCATCGTGGGCTCACGGTGAAGGGCGGCCCGAAGAGCGTCGGCGACGCCGTCAACGAGACGGTCGTGTACGCCTTCATGGCCTTGTTCGCGGTCAATGTGATTGTCACCGCCATCGGCGTGAAATACGGAACGGGGCGATGACCGTGACAGGCAGCCTGACCGGCAAACGACGAGCATCGAAGGTCGCGGCGGCGCCGCTGCGGTTCCTCGAATCCCTCGGTGAACAGGCAGTCTTCTTCTGGCGAACCATCCGGTTCACTCCGCACGCCCTGAAGACATACTCACGCGAAACCCTCCGGCTGATCGCCGAAATCGGCATGGGATCCGGGGCCTTGGCGGTGATCGGCGGCACCGTGGCGATCGTGGGATTCATGACCTTCGCCGGCGGAACCCTCGCCGCTATCCAAGGATTCAACTCGCTGGGCAACATCGGCGTGGAGGCACTGACCGGGTTCTTCGCCGCGTTCTGCAACGTGCGGATCATGGCACCCGTGGTCGCCGGTATCGCGCTGGCAGCGACCATCGGTGCGGGCGCCACCGCCCAGCTGGGGGCGATGCGGATCAGCGAGGAAATCGACGCACTCGAAGTGACCGGCATCCGGTCGATGTCCTACCTGGTGTCGACCAGGGCCATCGCCGGCATCGTCGCGATCATCCCGCTGTACTCCATGGCCGTCATCATGTCGTTCCTCGCGGCGCAGGTGACGACCACCGGGATCTACGGCCAGTCCGCCGGCGTCTACAACCACTACTTCTTCACCTTCTTGCGGACGAGCGACCTGTTCTGGTCCTTCCTGGAGGCCTTACTGATGGCCACCGTGGTCATGCTGATCCACTGCTACTACGGCTACAACGCCGCCGGTGGCCCCGCCGGCGTAGGCGAGGCGGTCGGACGGGCCGTACGCACATCACTGATCGCGGTGGTGATGGTGGTTCTGTTTGCCTCACTTGCCATTTACGGAACATCCGGCAATTTCAACCTGGCCGGTTAGACGGGGGACGCGCTGATGGGAACACGCAACAAATCACACTACAAACAGCCACCGCTGCGGGTCGCCGGCGCCGCGATGCTGGTCGGCGTCATCACGGCCCTGGTGCTGTGCATGCAGACATTCCGCGGGGCCTTCGAGGAAACCGTTCCGTTGACCGTCGTCGCCGACAGGTCCGGCCTGGTGATGGAACCCGGGGCCAAGGTCCAACTCAATGGTGTCGAGATCGGCAGGGTCAAGGAAGTCCAGCAGGTGGCCGGCACCTCGCGACTGAGCCTCGATATCGATTCGGCACGCTTCGACCTGCTCTCGGCCGACACCACCGCCGAGATCAAAGCGACGACGGCGTTCGGCGCCAAGTATGTCGCACTGACCAGCGCAGGACAGGACAGCAGCCCGCTGGCCGCAGGAAGTGAAGTCCGGTCGGGCAACGTCACGACCGAGATCAACACCGTATTCGAGAACTTGACGTCGGTGATGCACCACGTCGACCCGGCGAAGCTGAACTCGGCACTCGGCGCGGTCGCCGAGGGTCTGCGCGGCCGCGGGGAGCAGCTCGGCGACACCATGGTCAAGGCCGATTCCGTCCTCGTTCGACTCAACCCAGCTCTGCCGCAACTGCAGAGCGACCTCCGCGACACCTCCACCGTCGTCAACACCTATGCGGATGTCGCGCCGACCCTGATGGACCTGCTGAAATTCGCCTCCACGACGTCGGATTCGGTCGTCGAGAGAGAGGACCAACTCGATGCGACGCTGACCGCGGCGGTGAACTTCGGCAACGACGGCGCGGCGCTGACCAATGACCTCGAACGCGGGCTGGTCGATTCCATGCGGCTACTGCTGCCGACCACCGGCCTTCTGTCCAAGTACAGCCCCGAGATCACCTGCCTACTGCAACAATCCGTCGACGCGCGCAATGCGCAGATGCACGCGTTCGGTGGCAACACCGGATACTCCGCCGACCTCGATGTCGGATTCCTTCCCGGCGACGACCCGTATCGCTACCCCGAGAACCTTCCGAAGGTCGAGGCCTCCGGCGGTCCGGGCGGGCAGCCGGGGTGCTATCCGATGATCACCAAAGACATGTACCCGGCGCCCGTGCTGGTCACCGACACCGGCGCCTCGATCGCCGATTCGACCACCCCCCGTCTGGGTTCCCCGTTCTTCGTCGACTATCTGTTCGGGAATATCGTGGGAGGGCCTGCACGCTAATGAAAATCACTGGAACCATTGCACGTTTGGCCCTCTTCGCGGTGATCATGGTGCTCTTCACCGCCGCGGTCGTCGTGGTCTTCTCGCAAGTGCGATTCGGCAGCGAACGAACCTACAAGGCCGCCTTCGCGGACGCATCCGGTTTGAAGTCGGACGAGTTCGTGCGGGTCGCCGGCGTCGAAGTCGGGAAGGTGAAGTCCGTCGAGATCGTCGACGAGGCCACCGCCCTGGTCGAGTTCTCGCTCACCAAGGCCGTGCCGTTCACCGAATCCACCAAGCTCGCCGTGCGGTACGAGAACCTCATCGGAGCCCACTACCTCGAACTGCTCGACAGCCCCGGGTCCAACACCACACAGCCCGAGGACTCGACCATCCCGGCAGATCGCACGATGGCCGCGCTGGATCTCGACGCCCTGATCAACGGCTTCCGGCCACTGTTCAAAGCACTGGACCCCGACCAGGTCAACAAGCTCTCCACCTCACTTGTGCATGTCCTGCAAGGACAGGGCGGAACGGTATCGGACTTCCTGAAACAATCCGGCGAACTGACCTCCGCACTGGCCGACCGGGATCAGCTGATCGGCTCGGTGATCGACAACCTCAACCGGGTCCTCGGCACGGTCGACGAACACAACAAGCAGTTCGACGAAGGTGTCGACAAACTGCAGCAAGTCATCAGTGGACTCTCCGAGCAGTCCGACCCGATCGGCGATGCCCTGGTCCGCGTCAACGACGCGTCCGCCTCCGTCGCCGACCTCCTGGTGAACGCCCGCCCGGCGATCAGGAACGACGTCACCGAGATCGGACGAGTCGCCGGCAACATCAATGCCGACAAGGACTACGTCAACTGGGCGCTCAGCGCACTCCCCGATGCGTATGGCCGCCTCGCCCGACTCGGACTCTACGGCGACTTCTTCACGTTCTACCTCTGCGATGTCACATTGAAAGTCAATGGCCCTGACGGCAATCCCGCCCTCATCCCGATCATCGGACAGCGGGCAGGAAGGTGTACAGCACAGTGAGCCGAACACAGAAATCCAACACCGTACGCACCGGTCTGATCGGCGTCCTGGTGGTCGCGGCCCTGGTGCTGATCTCGGTCAACTTCGACCGCATCGCCTCCACACTGAGCTCGTCGGTGACCTACACCGCATACGTCGGTGACACAGGCGGGCTCGAGACCGGCGACAAGGTGTTCCTCTCCGGCGTCCACGTCGGGGATGTCGAAGACATCGACCTCGACGGCGACAAGGTCCGGATCGCATTCAGCGTGGACGGACCGCGTCTGGGCGAGGCCTCCGAGGTATCGATCAAGACACTGACCGTGCTCGGACGAAAGTTCCTGCAGGTGACGCCGAAGGGCGACAAGGCGCTCTCACCCGATCAGCCGATCCCGCTCGAGCACACCTCCACCCCCTATCTCCTGACCGATGCGCTCGGCGACCTGTCCACCACCGTGAGCAACTTGGACACCGACCAGGTCACCAACGCACTGGACACCCTGAGCCAAACTCTCGATCAGACCGCACCGAACCTCAGTGCCGCGCTCGACGGGGTCTCCCGGCTCTCGGACACCGTGGGCACCCGTGACCAGATGGTCAAGGATCTGTTCCACAACGCGGAGTCACTGACCAAGGTCCTCGGCGGACGCAGCCAGCAGATCAACAAGCTGCTCCTCGACAGCAACACCCTCTTCACCGCGCTCGATCAGCGCCGACAGGCAATCGACACGCTCCTGGTGAACCTGTCCGCCGTCACCGCGCAGGTGGCATCGCTGGTCGATGACAACGAAGCCCAACTCCGACCAGTACTCGATCAACTCAACGGTGTGACAGCACTTTTGAACGAACGTAAGGACGATGTGAAGAAGGCGATCCTGCCGGCAAGCCAATATGTCACCTCGCTCGGTGAATCGGTGGCCTCCGGCCCGTTCTTCAAGGCCTACATCATGAATCTACTTCCCGGCCAGTTCCTGCAGCCCTTCATCGACGCCGCCTTCCGGGAGCAAGGCGTCAACCCCGGCACGCTCAACGGGCAAAACCAGTTCCCGGTGACATGTGGACACAACGCGGCCCCAGGACTGGTCCCGCCCGGCCACACCACCCCGCTACCCGATCCGAGCACCTGCCCCGTCCAACCCGGCGACCCCGCCGCTCCCGCAGCCGCTCCGGCCCAGCCCGGACCACCCGCACTGCCGGGCCTGCCTGGCCTGCCGCCACTCCCGCAGCTGCCTGGACTTCCGCCGCTACCCGGACTGGGAGGATGAGCATGTTCGCGTCTTTGATGACACGCGGATCGACCCGACGGCAAATCACCATTCTGACCATCGTCGTCCTCCTCGTGGCCGGAATGCTCGGCCTCGCATGGCGTGCGTACGACCGCGTCACCACGAGGTCCGCGGTCGCGTACTTCGAGAACACCAACGGTCTGTACGTCGGGGACAAGGTCAAGATCCTCGGCGTCGACGTCGGGGTGATCGATTCCATCGATCCGGACGGCGAGCGGATGCGGGTGGGGTTCCACTACGACGCCGACTACAAGGTCCCTCAGCAGGCCAAGGCGGCGGTACTCTCGCAGAGCCTGATCTCCTCACGTGCGATCCAACTGACACCCGCGTACACCGGCGGCCCCGAACTGAGTGACGGCGGACAGATCCCGATCGAACGCACCGCTGTGCCAGTGGAATGGGACGACCTTCGGGAACAGCTGCAGCACCTCGCCGAATCGATCGGCCCGACCGAGGCCAACAAGGCCGGCTCTCTCGGTGACTTCGTCGACACCGCAGCCGAGTCGTTGGCCGGCAAGGGGGACGACATCAACTCGACATTGACCAAGCTCTCCGATGCCATGTCCACGATGTCGGACGGCCGCGATGATCTCTTCGCCACCGTGCGCAACCTGCAGGCCTTCATGACCGCACTCGCCGCTAGCGACGATCAAATCGTCGAGCTCAATCAGAACGTCGCCTCGGTGTCGTCGGTGCTCGATAACTCCGATCAAGAACTGGCGACCGCATTGCAGAACATCGATGCGATGACCAGCCGGCTGGGGCAGTTTGTCAAAGACAACCGCGACGGGCTCAGCAAATCGGTGAGCGACCTCGCCACCGTGACAACGTCGTTGAACGAGATACGGCCCGACATCGAGCAACTCTTGCACGTCGGTCCGACGGCGATCCAGAACTTCTACAACATCTATGAACCCGCGCACGGGTCCTTCACCGGCGCGCTGGCTGTCACCCAGCTCCAGAACCCGGTGCAGTTCATCTGCGGTGCAATCCAGGCGGCAAGTCAGCTCGGTGCCGCCGAGGCGGCGAAACTATGTGTCCAACAGCTGGCACCGGTATTGCAGCTCGTGCAGATGAACTACCCACCGGTCGGAATCAACCCGGTGGCCGGCAAACAGGTCAGACCCGAGCAGATCGACTACAGCGAAGAGTGGCTGCGCGGCACGGTCCCTGCTCCCGCAGCCGTCGAGCCCGTCGGCGCACCTGCGGGGCTGGCAGGGCTACTCGGAATCCCGGCACCCGCTGGAGGTGGGCGATAATGGCCAACAACAAACTCACCCGGGGTGCCCTCGTGGCACTGGTCGTCGGATTCACCCTCACGGTGTCGGGGTGCGATTGGCAAGGCGCCAATTCCCTGCCACTGCCAGGAACCGCCGGTTCCGACGACGGCGCGTACACCGTCAAGATCGAGATGCCGAATGTGACATCGATCCAACGCAACAGTCGGGTACGCGTCGGCGATGTCACGGTCGGCAACGTCGACGATGTGCAGCTCGCCGGATGGCACGCCGTCGTCACGGTCTCACTCGAGTCCGACGTCCACCTCCCCGGCAACGCGACGGCGAAGGTGGGGCAGACCAGTTTGCTCGGTTCGCTGCACATCGAACTGGCACCACCATTGACGGAACCGCCCGCGGGCGAACTCCGCGACGGTGACACGATCCCGATCGACAACGCCAGCACGTATCCGACCACGGAACAGACACTGGCGTCGGTGTCGACCGTGCTCAACGGCGGAGGCCTCGCACAGATCCAGGAGATCAGTGGTGAACTCAACGCCGGGTTGTCCGGGCACGAGGTAGAAGTCCGCGACCTACTCAATCAAGCGGACACGTTCAGCGGCAGTCTGAACGAACAGCGCGACGACATCATCACCGCCGCCGAAGGCCTCGATCGCCTTGCCTCGACCGTCGACCAGCAGAACGCCGTACTGGCCGGCGCCCTCGAACGGATCCCGCCCGCGCTCGCCATCCTCGACGAACAGCAGAGGAAGCTCACCGACACGGTGACCTCCGTCGGAAACTTCGCCGACTCGGCGAACCGGGTGGTCACGGCGAGCTCGCAGGACGTACAGACCAACGTCCGTGAGCTCGAGCCGGTATTGCGCGAACTCGGCAACTCCGGTTCCGACCTCACCCAGGCATTGGGGCTGCTTCCCACGTATCCGTGGCCGCTGGAAAACATTCCGAAGTTCTTCAAGGGTGACGCCGGCAACCTCTCCGCCACCGTCGATCTCACCATGGGACGCCTCGACCGAGGATTGCTGCAGGGCACACCCCTCGAGGGGTCGCTCACGAACGCCGAAACCGCCCTTGGTCGTACGGAGGGTCGAATTCCGGCGGTCTCGACGAAGAACCCGCTGACGGCGGGACTCGACAACGTTGCGATGAGGGGTACCCGATGATTCTGTCGAAATTCGTCAAGATCCAGCTGATCATCTTCGCCGTCCTCACCGTCATCGCCCTGATCACGATGGGTGTCGTGTACATGCGGTTGCCCGCGCTGGTAGGCATCGGGCGCTACTCGGTCGCCGTCGAACTTCCGACGAGTGGTGGGCTGTACAGCAGCGCGAACGTCACCTATCGCGGGTCGACCATCGGTACCGTCACCGACGTCACGCCCACCGCCGGCGGGGCACGTGCCACGTTGAATCTCGATAGTTCGGTCAGCATCCCGGTCTCAGCCGAGGCCCAGGTGCACAGCAGGTCCGCGATCGGCGAACAGTACCTCGACTTCGTTCCCAGCTCGCTCGAGGGACCGTTCCTCGAGGATGGGGCGGTCGTTCCGACGAGCCAAGCGAGTGTGCCGCAAGACATCGGACCGATGATCGACACCCTCAACGCCAGCCTCACCTCGATCCCGCAGCAACAGCTGAGCGCACTGATCGACGAGACCCACACTGCGTTCGAGGGCTCCGGCCCCGCGCTGCAACGGATCCTCAACGGGTCCGACCGTGTCCTGGATCAGGCCTACACCGACGCCGACGCCACCACCACGTTGATCAACGACGCGGCACCATTTCTGGACTCCCAAAAGGTCAGCAGCCCCGCGATCCGCGAGTGGGTGGCGAACCTGGCGGGCACCGTCCAACAGGCCGAAGCGAATGACCAGCACGTCCGGCACATCCTGGAAACCAGCCCCGCAGCGGCCAGTGAAGCAAGTGCACTCTTCCAGCAACTGCACCCCACCGCTCCGCTCCTGGCGGCCAACCTGACCAGTCTCGGTCAGGTCGCGGTCACCTACAATCAATCACTGGAACAGCTGCTGGTACTGCTGCCCGCCAGCGTCAGCGCCCTCAAGACGATCAACGTCCCCGATCAGGGAACGTCCAACGGCGCATTCCTCGACTTCAACCTGAATCTGAACGCACCCCCGCCCTGCACGACCGGGTTCCTCCCGGCCTCCGAACGGCGCGATGGCTCGGCCGTCGACGCTCCGACGCGCACATCGGACCCGATCTTCTGCGCGGTGCCGCAGGACTCGTCGGTTGCCGTGCGCGGCGCACGGAACCTGCCGTGCATGGACACACCCGGCAAACGCGCCCCCACCGTGGAGATCTGCAAGAGCGACGAGCCGTTCATTCCGTCGGGAACCAACCCCTGGGTGGGGGACCCGACACCGACCACCGGCAACTCCGCCGCCCCCGCGTCCCACACACCGGAGACGCCCGCCCCTCAGATCGGGACGGCAAGCTACAACCCACGGTCCGGCCAGTATCAGGGCAGCGACGGCAGAACATACACGCAAACAGATCTCAGCCACACGGGATCTGCGCACGGTGAAACATCGCCCGTACAGGCGATTCTGACAGGAGGCCACTGATGCTCCGACGCAAATCCGAGACCGTGTCGGATGTCGCCGCCGTCCGCGCCGCACTCGACGCACGGCAGGCCGCCGAGGCGGCCGTCCAGGCGGCCGAGGCAGCAGAAGCCGCGGCCGCCGCACAGGAAGCAGGCGATACCGGCGACATACCAGCCGTCCGCCACGATCCGCGGCGCCCCAGACCAGGTACCCGCCGATGGAACACCCTCGCCGCGGCGCTGTTCGCGGTCGTCCTGGTGGGCCTGGTGGTGGCCGCGGGCGCCCTCGCACACGCGCACCGCAACAGCCAGGACGCCAGCGACCAAGATCTGGCCATGCTCGGCGCTGCCCGGCAGTCAGTCCTCAACCTGATCTCCCCGAGCTCGCAGGATCCCGCGGCCGGCGCGGATCGCATCATCAACGACGCGACCGGCTCGTGGCTCACCGAATTCGAAGGCACTAAAGATCAGTTCGTCTCCGCCATCGCGGAATCGAAGACCGAGTCGAGCGGCGAAATTCTCGGTGCGGGCATCGAGGACCGAAACGACGACGGCAGCACGACCGTCCTGGTATCGGCGGTGTCGAAGGTAACCAACGCCGCCGGCGCCAAGGACGAGCCGCGAACCTGGCGTCTACGAGTCGGCATCGTCGATGTCGACGGGTCCTACAAACTGTCAAAGGTGGAGGTCGTGCCATGACCTGTGAACTCGAGAACAAAAATGTCGCAGCGGAACCAACACAGGAACCGCCCGCAGCGGCCGAACCGAACCCAGCCAACGCCCGTCACGCCGTCTTCCTCAGATGCGGACTCACCGTGGTCGCACTCGGTGCCCTCCTGGCCACCGGGGCAGTTCTCGAGTTCCCCCTCTGGTTCATCCTTTCGGGCGCAATCGGTGTCCTCGCCATCGGCGCTCTGACCTACCGCAGTGAAATCGCGTTCACCCGCTCCGCCACCATCAGAGGGCGGCGCACGCGCACACTGGTTGCGGTGGCGCTCCTGGCCGCTTCGGCGGTGGCCTTCGCCGCCGTGGCACACCTGCACCTCACCGTCTCCGGCGAACGCACCGAACAGACACGGGCCGCTGTCGCGGAGAAGGCCGGTGCACTGACCGCAGGGGTCCTGACCTACAAGGCACCCACCGTCGAGGACGACGTCGCCCAGGCCAAAAGCCATCTGACCGGCGAATTCTTGGACTCGTACTCAACTCTCACCGCCGAGACGATAGTCCCGCAGGCGAAGCAAGGACAGGTCGAGACACATTGGGAAGCGAGCGGAGCGTCGGTAATTTCCGCCGAACCCGACTCCGCGGTGGTACTCGTCTTCCTCCGCGGCACCACGGCCAGCGCCGCGAAACCAGATCCGACATACCTCTTCAGCAGTGTACGAGTACGCATGGAGGCGTCCGGCGATCAGTGGCTCATTTCCCAACTCGAGCCCCTGTGAAATGCCCCGTCTCGAAACGTCCAAGGAGGCTGGGATGACGAAGACATCCACCAACACGCCACGATCGCGGATCGACGTCGACACCACGACCCTGCGCGCTCACGCAATCGAAGCCCGTGCCGCAGCGGCGGCCGCACTCGCGGCCGCCGAGCGCGCCGCGAAAGCCGCCGAACCACGTCCGCCGGACGATTCCCCCGCACCGGTCGCCGACGAGCAACCACAGCGTGCGGCCGGACGAGGTGGTGCGTTGCGCGGGCGCCGGAAGGCAGCAATGTACCGCGCCGCGGTGATGCTCCTCGCCGTGACCTCGCTCGCCGGCTCCGCCGCCGGTGTCAAGGCCTGGTGGGATCACCGTGCGGTCGAACAACGCGATTCGGCGGACCAGGCCGTGGTGCATTATGCCGAAGACGCTGTTGTGCAGCTCATCTCGACGAGCAAAGAAGACCCCGACGCCTACGTGCAACGCATCCTCGACAACGCAGCCGGCCAGTGGCATGACGACTTCGATGCCCGCAAACAGACCGTTCTCGACACCATGAAAGCCGCGGGCAACGTCACCGTAGGCCATGCCGTCGAATCCGGCATCGAGCGACGAAATGACGACGGCAGCACCACTGTTCTGGTGGCCGTTTCGGCGGACGGCAATGTACCGCTCGCCGGGCCCGGCGCCGCTGACCCCGCCACAGGCGGGGCCGGAGAACAGGCCCCACCCCCGGGCGGTGATCCCGGTATGACGGCGACGATCGAGCCACAGGAGTACCAGCTGCGCGTGGACGTCGTCGACGTCGACGGGCAACTCAAATTGTCGAAGGTGGGATTCGTCCAATGACGACACTGAACATCGATACCCAGGTGAAAGAAGAGAGCGCAGAGCCCGACCGCGACAGCGCAAGGGAGCAGGGCGCATCACTCGTGCGCCGCGCCCGCGCACTGGCAATCGACATGTGCCCGCCCGTCACCGCGGCGGCTTCCGTAGGGATGCTGTCCCACATTCTGGCGGGGCAGGTATGGGCCGTCCTGTGTTGGGGCATCGTGGCCGTGTCCGGGCTCGTCATCGTCGCCAACAGCATCATCTATCAGGGTCGCACCGGGCGAACCGCCGGCAAGTACCTCGTGGGCCTCCGCACGGTATCCACCACCACGGGAGCTCCGATCGGCGTCCTCCGTGCACTCATCCGGCTCGGGTGCCTGCCCGCCGACGGGATCCTGTTCCTGATCGGGCGGTTCTGGCCCCTCCATCGGGGACAGCGACGCACATTCGCCGACAACATCGCCGGATCAGTCGTCAGAACGTACGACACGGAGGGTCCAACCGACGGTCGGCGCCGACTCGGCATGACGGCCGCAGCGGTGATCCCACTCGGTGCCGTCCTTCTCCTCGTCCTGGTCCAATTCTTCAGCCAACGCGCCGCCGACCAGGAAATCGCGGCAGCGCACGGATCCGTGACGCAGGTTGCCTCCGACGGTGCCGTAGCGCTCCTGTCGTACAAGCCCGACACCGTCGATCAGGATCTGGACGCCGCACGCGGCGTGCTGACCGGAGACTTCCTCGAAACGTACACAAAGCTCGCGAAAGATGTGGTCGCGCCGACGGCAAAAGACAAGCAGGTAACGATGCAAGCGTCCGCGGCAGGTTCTGCTGTCGAATCGGTGTCCGCAGACCAAGCATCAGTACTCGTCTACATCAACCAGAGCACGACGACGGCAAACAGCCCCGAAACTACGCAGTCGCAGAACGCCATTCGGGTCGGCCTCACCCGCGTCGACGACACCTGGCTGATCAGCAAATTCGAACCGTTGTTCTGACAGTAGGGCAGCGGGATAGTGGCCACCGCTGCTGCAAACACCAATCCCCAGGCCGTGAGAGTGAGGAAACAATGGGTGTCGAGGTAGCGGTCACCAATCTGACGAAGTCCTTCGGATCGCAGAAGATCTGGCAGGACGTGTCGCTGACGCTTCCGCCCGGTGAGGTCAGCGCGTTGCTGGGCCCGTCGGGTACGGGTAAGTCGGTGTTCCTGAAGTCGCTGATCGGTCTGCTCCGCCCGGAGCAGGGATCGATCGTGATCGACGGCACCGACATCCTGGAGTGCTCGACCAAGGAGCTCTACGAGATCCGCAAGCTGTTCGGGGTGCTGTTCCAGGACGGTGCCCTGTTCGGGTCGATGAACCTCTACGACAACGTGGCGTTCCCGCTGCGCGAGCACACCAAGAAGAGCGAATCCGAGATCCGCACGATCGTGATGGAAAAGCTTGAACTGACCGGTCTGATCGGCGCCGAAACAAAACTGCCCGGCGAAATTTCCGGCGGCATGCGCAAGCGCGCCGGCCTGGCCCGAGCGCTGGTGCTGGACCCGCAGATCATCCTCGTCGACGAGCCGGATTCCGGTCTGGATCCGGTCCGCACCACCTACATCAGTCAGACGTTGATCGACATCAACGCCGAGATCGACGCGACGATCCTGATCGTCTCGCACAACATCAACCTCGCGCGCACCGTACCGGACAACATCGGCATGCTCTTCCGCCGCCAACTGGTGATGTTCGGTCCCCGCGAGGTGCTGCTCACCAGCGAGGAGCCGGTGGTCAAACAGTTCCTCAACGGCACCATGATCGGACCGATCGGCATGTCCGAGGAGAAGGACGACGCGCAAATGGCAGCAGAGCAGGCCATGGTCGACGCCGGTCACCACGCCGGTGGCGTCGACGACGTCGAGGGCATCGTCCCGCAGATGAAGGCCACCCCGGGCATGCCATTCCGCCAAGCCGTCGCCCGCAGGCAAGAACGGGTGCGCGAGATCATGGACACCCTGCCCTACAGTGCCCAGCTCGCGATCCAGGAGAGCTTCGAATCCACCGCACTCACCGAAGAATTTCCGGCCATCATGGCGGACGAGATGTACGCCGTCGACTAGCGCGCGGCGAATCCGATCAACCCCCGAAGAAGAGAGAGCACATGATCATCGACCTGGTAGACCCGATCCAGAATCTCGTGACCGCGATTGCGTGGTTGCTCGTCAGAGGTCACCTCCCCCCACTGTAGGAAACTGCGACAGCCCAGATCGACGGACGAGCGACACAGGCAGGACCATGGATTCACGGCGGCGAGTACCGTCAGCAGTATTCGACGAGGCAACGGCGGTACTCGACGAACCGGATTGGCGATATGTGGCGCAACCAGAATTGTCACCGATTCTTCGCGGGGCCCTGGATGCCTTCTACGAAAAGGGTTTTCGTGGTACGACGGTGCGAGATATTTCTCAACGCGCCGGCGTGACGATGCCCACGCTGTACTACTATCACGGGAACAAGGAAGGCATCTTCACGGCACTGCTCGAGAGTGCGACCAAGGATTTCCTCGCGCGCGCGTACGCCGCGCGGGACGAGGGCGGGGACAAGCCGGAGGTCCGACTGGCCTATGTGGTCGAATCGATACTTCTCCGGACCCTCATCAGCCCGCGGATGGTGGCGTTGGAGCCCGATATCCGGTTCCTCAGCGCACCGAATCGCGACCGCTTTGAGCGTGTGCGAACAGGGGTCGAACGTCTGCTGCTCGGGATCGTACGAGAGGGGCGCCGCCGGGGCCTTTTCACCGTATCGGATCCCGTGCTCACCACAAGGGCATTGCTCGACATGTGTGATGCCATTCCCCGCTGGTACGTCGAGTGTCCGCCCAAATATCAGGCCGTTGCGCAGAGATATGGTGCCATTGCATTGAACGCGGTGGGGTACAGACCGGACTAGATCGGGGCTCCGACAACCGCCCGAAGCGCGGATCAAGCGTGAATAGAACATGATTCATACCGGGTCGATGAACGAGGGGGCGCGCCCGGAGACGCCGGCAGCGACCGCGGCGACCTGATTTGGTGAACCCAGAAGTCCCAATTGAAGCCGGGATTCGAGGGCCAGCGCCTCCGCTGTGTCGCCGTTGTTCCAGCCCTCGTCGTAGAGGCGCTTGGCCGCCCGGATCGCATCTGGCGATTTCTCGGCGATGTCATCAGCCAATTCGAGTGCTGCACTGAGCGGGTCCTTGGCCGTGCGAGTAACCAATCCCAACGAACTCGCCTCCAGGCCCGATACGATTCGTCCGGTGAAAGTGAGTTCCTTCGCCACGTCGATGCGCATAACACGTGGTAAGGACTGAGTGATTGCCATGTCCGGGACCAGCCCCCACTTGACCTCCATGAGGGACAACCGGGCGTCGGGCGCAGCGATTCGGATGTCGGCGCCGAGCGCGATCTGCATACCGCCACCGAAGCAGTTTCCGGTGATCGCGGCGATCACCGGCACCGGAACTCCCGACCAGTCGTGCGCCGCGCGCTGCGCGAAATTGGCAGGTCTCCCATGCTCCCGGACGAACAGGGCGTCGATGCCTCCCGCTGAGTCAGCAATGAAACTTGAAATGTCCAAACCTGAGCAGAAGCTGCGCCCTTCGCCGTGAAGAACAACCGCTCTCACTGTGCGATCGGTAGCGAGGTGACCTGCGGCTTCGAGCAATCCCTCGAACATAGCCTTGTCCAACGCATTGTGCTTCTCGGCACGGACCATCGTGACAGTCGCTACACCGCTGTCGCTCACGCTGAGACGAATTCGTTTATCACTCATGGGGGCTGACTCTAACTCTGGGACTGTCCGGCCCGAAAGCCGTTCGCTGGCGAAGCGTTCCTTTCTCGTCGATTTTTCGCTCCCGGTCGAGATGGCCGGCAGTGTGGCTTTCCCCCGACGCCTACCCCCAAAGTGTGATTCCCGTACCCCCCTGGGGAGACGCGCGCCATGGGGTGGCGGACCTAGCCTCAAAGGATCATTGGCCTACACCGGCCAGGCAGTGGCGATTCGTACAAAGATGTTGGACTAGGAGCAGCTATGGGGCGCATGCCATCCGAGGTCATGCAGCATGAACTCGACATGATGTGGCAGAGTATTTTCACCTGGCTGAGTTGGGCCATAGTTGCCGTTATGCTGGCCATTGCCTTCCGAATGTGCGTCCGGCAGCGGACTCCCTTCTATCTGCTGGCATGCCTGGCGGCCGGTATCGCGGCCTTCGCTGAACCGCTCTACGATGTCGCTTTCGATCTCTGGTTCTACGATGTCCACAACGGCGAGCCGGGAGCGATGTACTCCCACTTCACTGCATTCGGGGTCGTTCAGCCGAACTGGTCGCATAGCGGCTACATCATCCTGTACGCGAGCGCCTGCCTCTACGCTGGCCGTCGCATGTACGAGGGAAGCCTCCGGCGCAAGCATCTGTTCCTGATCTGGGGTGCCGAGATCATCACGTCGTGCGTATTCGAGGTCATCGGTACCGGCACAAATGTTTATACCTATTACGGTCCGTACGAGTTGCGGATCTGGAACTATCCGTTGGTCATCGGCGTGCTTGAGGGAACCCAGGTAGTGCTGTTTACTGTACTGGCGGTGCAGCTCTGGCGGCGGGTGTCGACCGCGTGGGGCCTCGTCGGCCTCTTGGCGGTCTTCCCCGTCACAATGTTCGGTGCGAACTTCGGCCTCGGTGCACCAATTATCATTGCCCTACATCTCGGCGAGTCCGAGTTCTCAAGCGGAATAGTCTGGGCAGCAACCCTACTCACCATTACGTTGTGCACTCTGGCGGTGAACGGCGCGAGCAAGTTCCTTCCGCGGCCGTTTGCTACGCCCGAGCCGGATGGCGCGCCCGTTGCGAAGGCGGTCGCGGCCGCCTGAGTGTGGCTGGGGAGGGGAACCACATCGACCCAGGGCAGCGTCTGCAGCGGGATCGACCAAGAAGTTCTCCTCGAAGGCCGGCCGCAGCATCGCTAGGGCCTCCAAGATGGTGCCGGACTGGGAGTGCTCGTCGACCTCGATCTTCTTCCGGGCGGCGCCCCGATCACGACTGATCTCGTCGGAGAACGCGGCCCCCGGCGCTGGGACTCGTCCTGCTGCTGGCTCGGGCCGTAGTTGCGGGTCCACGGGCTCGGCGTGCGGCCATGTGGACGCTACCGAATGTGTCGTCGACCAATTGGCGGTCGCCGAGCTTGAAGTCGGACCGTAAGGAATGCGACGACGTCGTCGCATTCCATATGAACTGGCCGGGCAAGTCGCCGTTGATGATCGCGTTCTACCCCTCGCCAGATATGCAACTGAGGCGCCATGCACATCGAACGTTCTCGTGGTAGCCGAAGCGCAAGCTGCTCCGATGCTGGATTGGGACTGTCCGGGGTGTGTTGCCATGCTCGGAGCGGTCACATGGACCTCACTTCGACGTAACCCAGGGGTTGCCGTGGGTCGCATATTCTGGATTTACGCATCACCACTCGACCGGAGAGGCGCAAACCTGATGACGCCTGAAGTAGCCCGTAGCCGCCGATTCGATCGGCGCACGACGCCTCCCGCGGTCCGACAACTGTCCGTCACTGATATCGCCGGTGTTGTTGAAGCACTCACCGGCCAGAGGCTACTGCCACGCGAGGGTGCAGAGACCGACTATCGCTTGATGTGATGCTCCACGCTCGACGACTTCGATGATAGGCACCTTCACCGACCGGTGGCGATGGTGAGATCAGCGGTTTCGGGGAGCAGTGTGAGCGCAGGCTGGGGAAAGGTCGCGGCGCTCGATCACTCGCGGGTTGGACTGGCCGGATTCAACGGGCATCCCTCCTATAGAGCGATGGGTGCAGGTCCACTCGGCGCCGCGGAGAATGCGCGACGCCACCGCCCGAATTGGTTCAAGCTACGGGCTTGGTGCGCCGCATCCGGCCGGACTGGACGGAGACCGGTTCCGATCGTCGCCAGTCCGGATCCCACCAGTGCCGACGCCACCAGCTGTGGGTGATGTAGGCAGGCGGCGGTGCTGTAGTACTCGGGAAGTTCGCGGCTCACCGGAGTAGCAACTTGGCGATACTGTTGGCGGCGTAAGTTGTGGCGGACGCCAGCTCGTCCAATCGGCTTTCGATGCGTCGGCTGGGCCCGCCGATGGCCAGGCATGCCGCGAGACTCTTACCAACAACAATGCCTGAGGCGACGGCGCTGAGGTCGGGGAAGGTGTCACCGTGGTTGAAGGCAACGCCGGTGGCCCGGGCTTCGATGATTTCGGCGCGCAAGCCCTCTTGCTTCGACGGGTGAATGTGCTCGCCGATGTAGAGGTCGATCTGCTCGTCATCACGCTGGGCGAGGTAGAGCTTCTCGATGGACGACGGGTGGTCGCTGGGAGGACGAACTCGTGGCGGGGAATACCTCACAACTTGATTGGACTCCACATTGTGCAGATAGATGAGGGTCTCACCGACCACGCGACCCAACATGACCGTCTCGTCGAACTGCCGCACAAGGTCGTCCATGAAGGGCTGCGCGATCGGCACGATCGACGGGCTGTCGACAGCGGCGAGGGCGCCGATAGACGGGCCGGTACGGTAGCGCGACCCGTCGTATGTGAGATAGCCGCGGAAGACCAGCGCTTTGAGCAGTGGGTGGAGTGATGACTTGGCGGCTCCCATCTGGTGTGCCAGCTCGCCCAGAGTAATTCCGTCCTTGGACGCCGCCGCGAGTTCCAGCGCGTGCAGCGCCCGGGAGACTGCTCGGTGTCCCTCGCTGTCGGCCATACCCACCCCTCCTGTGTCATCCTGTCGGGCCCGTGATTTAGACGGCGAGTCTATCTGTCCCCTGCGGGAGCGGACGCTCCAGCAAACAGGTCGGCGTCGGCGGTCGCCACGATTCCGCGGCGAAGGAAATCGTCAATCTTCTTCTCGTCGTGGCCGAGCTCGGCAAGCAGTTGCCGCGAGTGCTGCCCCAGGGCCGGTACCGGGCGCACCGGGTACTCCTTACCGCGCTCGGTGATCACCTGGCGCAGGGTCGGCACAGGCCCGACGGGCGTGGGTGTTTCGACCCACCGGCCCCGCTCCACCAACTGCGGGTGCTCGGCCACCACCGCGAGATCGTTGACGCGGGCGCAGGCGATCCCTATCTGATCGAGCAGCTCGGTGAGCTCGCCGGCGGTTAATCTCCGGCACGTGTCGGCGACCAGCGCGTCGACCTCGTCGCGGCGCCCTGCCCGGGCCACGTTGGTGGCGTACCGCTGGTCGGAGACCAGGTCCCGGCGTCCCATCACGTGCTCGGCGAAGCGCGCCCACTCGCGGTCGTTCTGGATGCCGATGACCACCGGGGTGTCTTGTGTGGCGTACTCGCCGTAGGGCACCAGCGAGGGGTGGCCGAGGCTGATCCGCTCGGCTGGGCTGCCGTGGTGCTGGGCGTAGTAGATGTGGTTGGCGATGAAGTCGGTCATTGCGTCGATCATCGCGACGTCGACCACGGTTCCCGATCCGGTGCGCTCGCGTTGGAACAGGCCCATCATCGCCGCCGAGGTCATGTACATGCCGCTGGCGACGTCGGCGGCCGAGAAGCCGGGTTTGACCATCAGGTCCTTGGTGCCGGTGACGGCTACGGCTCCGGACTCCGCTTGTACCAGGGCATCGTAGGCACGCTTGCCGGCATAGGGGCCTGGCGTGCCATACCCGGAGTTGGACACCACGATCAGGCGCGGGTTGTGGTGGGTCAGCTCGTCGGCACCCAGGCCGAGCCGCTCGACGGCCCCGGGGCTCATGTTCTGCATGAAGACGTCGGCGGACGCGAGTAACTCCAGCATGATTTGGCGGCCCTCGGGCGATTTGAGGTCGAGCGCCAGTGATTCCTTGCCGCGGCCCGTCCACAGGAACACACTGGACATCTCGCCGGCCACGGCGGCGTCGTATCCGCGGGCGAAGTCGCCACCGTCGATTCGCTCGACCTTGATCACCCGCGCCCCGAGATCGGCGAGCTGCCGGGTGGCGATGGGTACGGCGACGGCATGCTCGAGTGCGACGACGGTGACGCCTGTCAGCGGTAGATTCTCTTGCTTCGCCTGTGTGGTGGGAATGGTGGTAGTGGAAACAGTCTGGGTCATTGGGTTGCCTTTTCGGGTTGGCGGTCGGTTACATGTCGGGTACGGCGCGCGCGCAAGGAACGCGCGGCCATCACCCCGATGAACACGACCGCGAAGGCCAGCATGGTGCCGGAGATCGGTCGGGTGACGAAGACGGTGACGTCGCCGCCGCTGATGAGCAGCGTTTGGCGAATGGCGGGCTCGAGCAGCACTCCGAGAACGAAGGCGAGCACCAGCGGGCCGGGCTCGAAGCCGAGCTTGCGCATGGCGTACCCGAGGACACCGAAGACGAGCACCACCCACAGGTCGAAGATGCTGTTGTTGATGCTGAAGACCCCGAGCATGGTGACCACGACGGCGAGGGCGACGAGGATCGCGACGCGTACGTCGAGAATTCGGATGAATACCCGCACCAGCGGCAGATTCAGCACCAGCAGAATCACGTTGCCGACGACCATCGAGGCGATTACTCCCCAGAAGATGTCGGGGTGCTCGTTCATCAGCTGAGGCCCGGGGGTCACGCCCTGAATGAGCAACGCGCCCAGAATCAATGCGAGCACGGGGTTCGGTGGCAGGCCCAGGGTGAGCAAGGGGATGAAGGACGACTGCGAACCCGCGTTGTTGGCGGTCTCGGGGCCGGCGACGCCCTCGATGGCGCCGCGGCCGAAGCGTTCCGGATTCTTCGACCGCCGCTTCTCTGTCGCGTACGACGCGAGCGAGGCCACCATGCCACCACCACCGGGTACCAGCCCGAGAACGAACCCGATCAGGCTGCCACGGGCGATCGGTCCCCTGGACTGGCGCAGCTCGGCTCGCGACGGGAGCACATGGCCGACACGGGCGACGGTGCCGGCAGGCTGGCGCGAGCGCTCGAGGGTGTACAACAGCTCGCCGAGCCCGAAGAGCCCCATAGCGACCGCGACGAAGTCCAGTCCGTTGAGCAACTCGAGGCTGTCGAACGTGAAGCGCGCACTGCCCTCGATCGAATCCTGCCCCACGGTGGCCAGCAGCAGCCCGCAGAAGGCCATTAACAGGGCCGCCGCGAAGCGCCGCGACGCGAGATACGCCGCCAACACAATGCCCAGAAGCGCCACGACAGCGAACTCGGGCGGCCCGAACTTCAGCGCGAAGGAGGCCAGGACCGGCGCCAGCAGCACAAGACCGACGACGGCGACCAAGCCGCCGACGAAGGACCCGATCGCGGCGATGCCGAGGGCAGGCCCGGCCCGCCCTTGGCGGGCCATCTGGTAGCCGTCGAACGTCGTCACCACGGACGCCGCCTCACCGGGGAGGCGGAGCAACACGGAGGTGATCGTGCCGCCGTACATTGAACCGTAATAGATGCCCGCCAGTAGAATCACAGCCGTCGCGGGCTCGAGGCTGTAGGTGAGCGGCAGCAGGAGCGCGATCGTTGCCGTGGGACCGAGGCCCGGGATCACGCCGATGACCATGCCCGCCAGCACACCTAGCAGAACGAAAAGCAAATTCATTGGAGTCAGCGTCGTCTCGACGCCGGTGATAATGCCGGAGAAATCCACGAGACTTACCTTCCGGGGGCCAGCGGCCCGATTGGGAACGGTACGCCGAGCAATTCGACGAAGACGATCTGCAGTGCGACGACTCCCAGTGCCGCGGTGACCAGCGTGAGTCGCCACGACTCACCGAAGAGCCGGAGCCACACCACGAGTAGCGCGAAAGCCGGTACGGGCATGCCCACCAGCGGAAGCATCACCACGAAGAATGCGACGGAGGCGATGGCGGCAGCCACCCGAGCGAGGTCGCTGATCATGACCTTCTCGCAACGCTCGACCCCGGTAATGAACAACCAGGCGCTCGTAACGAGCACGCCCACCGAGGTCAGCAGGGGCCAAGCTCCGGGGCCCGGCTCGGTCAGGTCACCGAGACCGAGACGCACCGATTCGATTGTCGCCAATACGCCGAGAACGGTCAGGACCGCGGGGGCGAGGCGTCTATTCTCCACAACCCTCTCGTTCTTCTCGGCGGACTCCTCGACAACTAGCGTGTCGCTCACTTCTGGACCGCCTCTCGCCATTGGGTTTCGGCCGAGTTGATCTCTGCACGAATCGTTTCGGGGCCTGGGTCGTCGTCGCGCACGAATTCCTCTCCCAGCACGTCGGCAGTCGTCGGGTCTTTCAGGCACGATCCCATGGCCTGCGCCAAAGTGGTTTTCACCTCACCGTCGATCCCGGCCGGGGAGAGCAGGGTGACGTTGACTGTCGAGTCAGGTAGGTCGCCGTATCCCAACTCGGTGAATGTCGGTACCTCGGGCAGGAATTCGATCCGCTCGTCGGCCCCCGTGACCAGGGCTCGCAGATTTCCCGATTCGATCTGCTTGAGCAGCGTCGGCGACGTACTCAGGTAGGCACTGTCAACGTTTCCGCCCAGCACCGCGGCCGCGGACTGATCGTTGCTGACGAAGGGGACGTTGGTAAAACGAGGGCCCCCGGCCTCGGTGACACCGTTGATAGCGAGGGCGAAGATGCCCATCGAGCCTGGCATGGCGACCGAGAACGTACCGTCCTTCCGCTGGGCTGCCTCCAGCACCTCCTCCCCGTTGCGATACGGGCTGTCGCCCTTCACCACCAGCACCGAGGGGGCAAGCGTGATACCGGAAATCGGATCGAAGCTGGATCCGTCGTACTGAGCGCCATCGGTAACCAGTGGTACCAGTGCCGCGGTCGACAACGACACCACCGAGAGTGTGTATCCGTCCGGCTCGGCGTTGGCGACCCTCGTCATCCCGATCGCTCCGCCACCACCGTCCTGATTCTCGACGATAAACGTCCCACCCAATTCGTCCTCCATACATTTCGCCGCGACACGGGCGGTGGTGTCAGAGATTCCGCCGGCGGCAAACGGTGTGATGATCCGCACTGTCCCGGATGGGTAGTACCCAGCGGTGGACTTCGGCATCTCGGCGCATCCGACGGTCGCAAGTCCGGCAGCGACAAGCAGTGCGGTTATTCGGGACATCCCGGCCATCAGCATCACGTTCCTATATACGAATGGTGCATACTCATATTGGAATGGACGATAGGTGTCGACAGGGGTGATGTCAATCACAATCGGTGCGATGTGCGATTTCTTCGAGCCGCCATGAGTGACCGGACGGCACTTTGCGCTTTCGAAAGCAGTGCCGCACACGACCCGGGCGAGTGGGGGAATTGCCCAGCGGCAAGGATGTGGCGTCGACGCGCGCCGGGGGCAAGGGCGCACCGCGTTGGTTTCCGCCGGCATCAGCTTGCCGATCACGATCGTCTGCGAAGTTCACCTCACGCGCAGATCGTGCTTGCGGGTGGCGAAATACCTTCCAGATCCGCCCGTGCGTCGACTTCGATGCGCGGTACAGGGGGACGTCGGCTCCCACGGTCAGTGTTGGGCGTTGCGCGACTGCAATTTCGGGTGTGCTGAGGTCATCTGTTCGACCCGCTCAACGGTGTTGCGATCTGGGAACGGATCCGGGCAGATAAATGATGCTTTCGGTCGTACCATTTGGGTAGTAATATGATTTCCATGCGAATGGCGGCGTGGCTCGTCTGTCTTGCCATGGTGACGTTCTCGAGCGCTGGCTTGGTGGCGGTCGCCGCTCCTGCGCTGGCCGAGATACCGGCACCATCCGAGGACCCGTTCTATCAAGCTCCGACCGGCTACGAGTCGCAGCTTGAGGGGACGATCCTGCGGTCGCGGCCGGTGACCGCGACGGCGCTAAGTGTGCCCCTTCCGGTCGATTCGTGGCAGCTGCTGTACAAGTCGCTCGACTCCCACCGCGAACCGGTGGCCGACGTCGCCACGATTCTGGTCCCTAGAACACCGTGGACGGACGCCGGCCATCGGCCCCTGGTCTCCTATCAGACCGCGGAGGACAGCCTCGGATCCCGGTGCGCTCCGTCGTATGCACTCACGGCGGGCCTCGGGGCCGCGACCTCGAACGCCGCATCGGAGTCACTGATGATCGCGCACCTGCTGTCCCGTGGATGGGCGGTCGTCACCGCGGACTACGAGGGGCCGGAGTCCGAGTTCCTCGCCGGCCCGCAAGCCGGCTTCGCGGTTCTCGACGGGATCCGCGCCGCTCAGCATTTCGAACCAGCCCGGCTGAACACGCAGTCGCCGACGGGTCTGTGGGGATACTCCGGCGGCGCCTTCGCCACGGCGTGGGCCGCCGAACTTCAGCAGTCCCACGCTCCCGAGCTGGGTCTGAACGGTATTGCACTGGGCGGGTTACCCGCCGACCTTGAGGCGACCATGCGGAACGTCGATGGTGGGTACGGTTTCGGACTGACCTTCGGCGGAGTGACCGGTATCGATCGGGCATACCCCGAGAAGCAGATGAGCGAACTCTTCACCGCTGAGGGCAGAGCGGCCATGCACGCGACCGGTGCTGCGTGCACCGTCGATCTGATCGCGACCTATGCGTTTCGGTCGTTGCACGACTTCACGATCGACCCTCGACCGTTCGACCATCCGGCGCTGCGTTCGGCACTCGCTGAGAACAGCCCTACCGCAGTAGAAGTCAGCGCACCGATCTACAGCTATCACGCGGACGGGGACGAGCTGGTACCCGTCGCAGTCCACGACGCATTCGTCCGGCAATACTGCGCTGCCGGGAGTACCGTCGAGATCGTCCGCTACCCCGGCGGAAGCCACAACACGATGCTGATCTCCGGGGCCTCGGGAGCGATCGATTTTCTCGCAGCACGATTCGCCGATACGCCTGCCGTCGACGACTGCCACTGACGGCAGTCAGCAGAGCTAGGACACGGGACAGCGGTCCGCGTGCAGGTAGTCAGCGTCATGGACGGACGAAGTCCGACTCGTCCTCCCCGAACAGCGTCACCCCAGTGGTGCAGTATGCCCTTGTCACAGATCGCCAGGTCGAACAATCCACCCCGATCTTCTGCGCGGCCGCGGCCGCGACCACGGGGAGGGAGCCGTAGGTGGTGAACACGACCACCAAGCCCCTGGCGCGTTTGCGGTGCCCCATCTCCGCAGCGAGCTTGACCGGATCGGTGGTGACCGGGATCGCGACATCGTAAATGCACCACGGCCTCGACCGAGCGGGACACCTTGGTGTCCGAGCGCACCGCGAACGCGCGCAGGTCCATCGGGGTCTGTGCCGTCCACTTCCGCAACGTTTGCGACAGCACCGAGATCTACCGCCGGCCATTGTCAGCTTGCCGCGTTCGTTCTAGATCCAGACGGCTTCTGTCGCCCATGCTGGTGGGCAACCCATCTCAGATTCGGACCGGTTCATTGCGGCGAGCGGGGTTCCGTCACTCCGCACAGCGACGTAGCTCTGTGTGGAGTCACGTCTGCCCCAACTGTGGAACCGGTGTTCGACGACCCCGTCCGCGCGGACCGGACATGACGAAATCGGTTTCTGCCGTTCTGTCGTGCGCAGTCGGCGCAGGCGAGGATTGCCTGAGCGCGGAGACGAGGTAACGACGTGCAGCAGCACGTCGGTTCCGGGGAGCGAAGCGGATGGTCGACGATCACTGGCAAGGACGGCAGGCTCGGCATTGGAGGCTGTCGATTCCAGCACCCACCTTCACTTCCTACGAGGTGACGGTGTTCGGCTGCCATCTCGCCCCGCGCCCATGCGCGTTGGGCTCATCGTGGGAGTATCTTCCCGGGCCGTCGCCGCGAGCCCGGATCGCCTGATCAGCCCTGATTGTGGTCGAGCGCGGCACGGCCGGTGGCGGTGCGCCGCGGATCCGATGCCCGGTGGTGACCCGGATGCGGGAGATCCGGCGACCGTCGAGGGCGCTGACGGTGAGAATGTGGCCGTCGAAGGTGATGCTGTCACCGAGCTGGGGGACGCGCTGGAGTCGGTGGAGCAGGAAGCCGGCGACCGTCTCGTAGGGGCCGTCGGGCAGCGCGATGCCGGTCGCCTCCTCGAAATCTTCGACGATCAGTAGCCCGTCGACGGGCCGGTGAGGCGGCAGCGGTGACGGTTCGGCGGCGGTGGGGTTGTCGTACTCGTCGCCGATCTCGCCGACGATTTCTTCCACAATGTCCTCGAGGGTGGCAATGCCTGCGGTGCCGCCGTATTCGTCGACGACGATCGTCATCTGACGATTGTTCTGCCGCATGTCCGCCAGTGCTGCCAGCGCCGGTTTCGAGGCGGGCAGTTGCAGGACCGGCCGACACACGTCGGCCACGGTGATGACCTCGGACTGGTCGGCGCGGAGCAGGTCACGGAGGTGGACGAATCCGACGACGTCGTCGAAGGACGACCCGATGACGGGGTATCGGCTGTGTCCCCACTCGAGCGCCTGCCGCCCGGCCTGTGCCACCGGGGTGTCGGCGGACAGGAACCGGACGTCGGTCCGCGGGCGCATGACCTCGGACAGGGAGCGTTGGCCGGCGTCGAAGACCTCCGAGTGGATGCGGCGCTCGTTCTCGGCGATTGCGGTATGCCCGATGACGAGGTCGCGCAACTCGTCGTGGGTGATCGCCTCGTTCGTGGTCCTCGGGTCGCCGCCCAGGATGCGGACCAGCAGGTCGGTGGAGGCCGACAGCAACCAGATGACCGGACGCATCACCGAGGCGAAGCGGTCCAGCGCGGGCGCGGTCAGCAGCGAGACTCCGGTCGCACGTTGCAGGGCAATGCGTTTGGGGGCAAGTTCGCCGAGGATCAGGGACAGGTAGGCGATCGTCAGGGTGGTGCCGACCAGCGCGGTGGCCGAGGCAGGCCCGGTCGGCATCCCCCACGACTCCAGGGTCGGCGCCAGGGCGGGCGCGATGGTGGAGGCGCCGTAGGCGGCCGACAGGAACCCTGCCACCGTGACGCCGATCTGCACCGCGGACAGGAACCGGTTCGGGTCGCGGGCCAGGGCGGCGGTCCGCATCCCGCGGCCACCGCGGCGCTCGAGGCGCCGGATCTGGCCCTCGCGCAGCGACACCAACGCGATCTCGGTGGCCGCGAACACGCCGCCGACCAGCACGAAGAACAGCACCAGTCCGGCATTGGCTACCGTGTCGTTCATCGCAGCCGCCTACCTCGAAGCGGCCGGGGTCTGTGACGGTGACCCATGGTCCTTTCACCTCGGAGGCGATGTGGATCTGCGGTGACCTTCAGTGTAGCCAAATCGGGCAAATCGGACATTAGGGCTTGGTGGTCGGCGCCGGCGGAAAGGGGACGCACCCGCTGCGCGGGCGAGCCGGCGACGGTTCCTGTAAGGATTGGTTCGGCTGGTCAGAGTGAGTCGACCAAGTGGAGTACGGACAGGGGTAGTGCAGGAATCGCTAAACCGGCGCTGAAGGATGCTGCCCGTGCACGGGCGCGGCGGAACCGGTTGGTGTGGAAGGCGAGGAGTCCGGCGAAGGTGATGAGAGTCGCGGCAACGAGAACACGGATCGGCGAGATCAGGAGCACCGCGACACATCCGCAGACGAATGCGGCCGTCACCCACCAGGGTTGCAGGTCGTGGATCTCGATGGCCCTGGTCTTCATCGCACTCCTGTCACCCGTTTCAGGCTGGGTCGTACCGGAACCGGGCCGTGTTCACTGTGCCCCCTGCAGACGGGTGATCGCTCGGCCGCACGGGGTCACAGTGTGAGCTGAGGATCTGTCCATCGGCCCGCGCCCCGCGTCTCCGGTCCCTTCGGGTGACCGTCGGCTTCCTCTATGGTCAGCCTTGCGTTGGAGTCAACCCGGCGTCAATCGGTGGGGGCACCCCTTTGCGCCGGATCGCGGGTGCCGTCGTCAACCCTGCTACATGTTCGGCACCCCGAGAAATGGGTGTCGGACCCGATTGTGCCGGTGCGTTCGTGTGGGTGACGATGAACCCGTCCACCCGCGAGCGGTCGCCGATCAGCCCGGGCCAGTCACCCACAGGAGCGTTGCACAACCCCACCAGCGGTGTGAGAGTCACAGGGATTCGACGCGAGGCCGCAACCGCGGTTCCGCCCATGAATCCGTGATAGATGCAGCAGCGCAACAGGACTGGCCTGAGGAGCCGGTATGCGACGGGTCACCCCACCGAAAATGAGGTGCAGGCAATGGATCCCCCATGGCATGCGTTGGAAGCGCCGGGGACGCTGGACCTGCTCGATTCGACACCAACCGGTCTGACCTCGGAGGAAGCCGCCCGGCGCTTGGCCGTCCACGGCCCCAACACGCTGCCTGCCGGGCGCAGTGACCGGTGGTGGTGGCGGCTGCTGCGGCAGTTCCACAACGTGCTGCTGTACGTCATGATGACTGCCGCGGCAATCACCGCATTCCTCGCACACTGGGTGGACACTGCCGTACTGCTCGGGGCGGTGGTGATCAACGCGATCCTCGGCTTCATCCAGGAGGGACGAGCCGAATCCGCGCTCGAGTCGATCCGCGCAATGCTCTCTCCCCGGGCTCGTGTGCACCGGGACGGGCGGATCGTGGAGATCCTCGCCGCCGACCTCGTTCCCGGGGATGTGGTCCGCCTGGTCTCGGGGGACCGGGTGCCGGCCGATGTGCGGTTGATCCGGGTGCGCGAACTCCGCATCGACGAGGCCGCGCTCACCGGGGAGTCAGTGCCCGTCGACAAGACCTCGAACCCGGTGGACCGCGACACCGAACTGGCCGACCGCCGATCCACCGCCTACGCCGGCACGGTGGCCGTATTCGGACAAGGCGACGGCGTCATCACCGCCACCGGGGCGGGCACCGAACTGGGCCGGATCAATGCGCTGCTTGCGGGCATCGCCAAGACCACCACCCCGCTGTTGCGGCAGATCGACCGGTTCGGCCGGTGGCTGGCCGTCGTGATCCTCACCGCCGCCGCGGGCACATTCCTCCTCGGGATCGTCTGGCGCGGCGAATCACCCTCCGAGATGTTCACTCTCGTCGTCGCTCTCGCCGCCTCCGCCATCCCCGAAGGGCTGCCCGCGATCATGACGGTGACCCTGTCGCTGGGCGTGCTGCGGATGGCGCGGCGCAACGCGGTGATCCGCCGGCTGCCGGCGGTGGAGACCCTCGGGTCGGTGACGGTGATCTGCTCGGACAAGACCGGCACACTGACCCGCAACGAGATGACCGTGCAGAAGGTGGTCATCGCGCACCGCACCATCGACGTCGGCGGGGTCGGATACGCCCCGGTCGGCAACCTCACCGAAGACGACGGGGTCGTCATCGACCCGGACACCGACCCGGCCCTGCAGGTGGCAGTGCGGGCCGGAGTGCTGTGCAACGACGCCACGCTCTATGAGGCCGACGACGTGTGGGAAATCGACGGCGACCCGACCGAGGCTGCGCTGCTGGTCCTCGGTGTCAAGGCCGGGCTGTCCCGGGCGGCCGCGGACGCGTCGTGGCCCCGGCTCGACGCGGTTCCGTTCGAATCCGAGCGGCGCTTCATGGCAACCCTGCATCCCGGCGACACCGCGGGGGATGAGCGGATCTACCTCAAGGGCGCCCCCGAGCGGGTCCTCGCGGCGTGCACGCATCACCTCGACGCCGGCGAAGCGGTCCGCATCGACCACACCCACTGGCCGCGGCGCGCCACCGAGACCGCGGCGCAGGGACTGCGGGTTCTGGCCCTCGCCTACCGGGACCGCCCCTCCACGGACGGCATCCTCGACGCCGCCGACGCCGAGGACGGATTCACCCTGCTTGCGCTGGTGGGAATCATCGACCCCCCGCGGCAGGAAGCGATCGACGCGGTGCGGGACTGCCACCGGGCCGGCATCACCGTCAAGATGATCACCGGCGACCACGCCGACACCGCCGCGGAGATCGGGGCGCAAATGGGCCTCGGCACCGGTACGCGGCCCGTGACCGGTGCGCAGATCGACGAACTCGATGACCCGGCACTGCGCCGCGTCGTCGCCGAGACCGACGTCTTCGCCCGCGCCAGCCCCGAACACAAGCTGCGATTGGTGCGGGCCCTCCAAGACGGTGGACAGGTCGTCGCCATGACCGGGGACGGGGTCAACGACTCCCCGGCCCTGACCCGCGCCGACGTCGGGGTGGCGATGGGCCGCACCGGCACCGAGGCCGCCAAGGAGGCCTCGGACATGGTGCTGGTCGACGACAACTTCGCGACGATCGCCGCCGCGGTCCGCGAAGGACGCGGCGTCTACGACAACCTCAAGAAGTTCGTGCTGTTCATGCTGCCCACCAACGGCGGCGAAGCGTTGGTGGTGATCGCGGCGATCCTGTTCCAACTGACGTTGCCGCTGACGCCGGCGCAGGTGTTGTGGATCAACCTGGCCACGGTCAGCACGCTCGGGTTGGCGTTGGCGTTCGAGCCCACCGAACCCTCCGTGATGCGGCGTCCGCCCCGCCCCCCGACCGAGTCGCTGCTGTCCGGGTTCTTTGTCTGGCGGGTGGCCCTGGTGTCGGTGCTCATGATGTCCGGTGCGCTCGGGTTGTTCCTGTGGGAACTCGAATCCGGCACCACCGTCGAGGTGGCCCGCACCATCGCGGTCAATGCGATCGTGGTGACCGAGATGTTCTACCTGATCAACAGCCGGCACATCAGAGCATCGGTTCTGAACCGGGAAGGGCTGTTCGGCAACAGATACGTGCTCGGCGCGATCACCGCGTGCATCGTGCTGCAGGTGCTGTTCACCTACGCCCCGTTCATGCAGGCAATCTTCGGCTCGTCCGGGCTCACGGCGACCGAATGGGTCAAGGTCCTCGGCGTGGGACTCGTGGTGTTCTTCGTCGCCGAGGCCGAAAAGTGGGTGATCCGTCGGCGACGCCGGCACACTACCGCCCACGCTGGGTGACGCAATGAAGCACCTACATGGGCTTTCCGATTCCGCAGTGCATCAACGATTTACGCCTGCAGCCCGCTGGTCGTGTCGCCTTCATGCCGACTGGAGACTCGTCCCGCACGGAAGGGAACACCGCTCATGACGACACACCCACATCGGCATCTGTTGTGGGTGGCGGCGGTGAGCGCTGCCTGCTGCACGGCCGCGACAGCATGCGGCGCACCCGCACCGGACGGTGCGCTCGCCCTTCCAGCACTGGACGTCGTCACCGAAATCGACGATCTCGACCACCCCTGGGACGTGGTCGCCGCGCCGGACGGCACCCTGCTGACCGGCGAGCGCTCCGGACGCTTCGTCGTCAAACACCCGGACGGCTCCACCGCCGTGCTGGCGGCGGATCTGCCCGACCTCGTCGTCCACCACGAACTGGGCCTGATGGGCATCGCCCTCGCCACCGACTTCGATACCACCCGCACCCTCTACACCTGCCATACCCATGCGGCGGGCGAGGTCACCGACATCCGGGTGCAATCGTGGACCGCAGACGCCCAGTGGACCGCCCTGACGCCCACCGGCGTGCTGATCGACGGCCTGCAGCTCAGCGACCGCGGCCGGCACGGCGGCTGCCGACTCCTCCCGCACCAGGACGGGACGCTGTGGATCTCCACGGGAGACGCCACCCAAGCGGCGGCGCCACAAGATCTCCACTCCTTGGGCGGCAAGGTGTTACGGATCGACGCGGCCACCGGGTCACCCCCGGCGGACAACCCCTTCCCCGACAGCGCCGTCTACACCCTCGGGCACCGCAACGTCCAAGGGCTGACAGTGCGCCCGGGCACCGGGGACATCTACTCCGTCGAGCAGGGCACCCACCGCGACGACGAGGTGAACCGACTCGTCGCCGGCGGCAACTACGGATGGAAACCGGACACCGGCGACGGGTTCTACGACGAATCCGTGCCGATGACCGACCTCGACCGCATACCCGAGGCGATCGAGGCGGTCTGGAGTTCCGGACCCGCCACCATCGCCACCGCCAGCGGCACATTCGTCACCGGCGCGCAGTGGGGGGACTGGGACGGAGCCCTCGCTGTCGGCGTCCAGAAAGGCCGCAAGGTGCTGTTTCTGCGACTCGACCCCACCGGTGCGCATGTCGTTGCCGAGGCCGCGCCACCCGAACTGGCCGGCAAATACGGCCGCATCCGCACGGTCGCCGCCCAGCCCGACGGGTCGCTGCTCGTCACCACCGACAACGGCGACGGTGACCAGGTGCTCCGCGTGACGCCCGCGGCCGGACGGTGAAGCTCCCACCCTCCGACCCGAAACGACGGGCGGGTTCGCCCGCCGGGTCCCAGCACACTTACCTCGATTCACCGGCACGCCGTCGGCGCAGGCCGGCGGTCGGGCCGCCGAATTCCATCACATCGGCACCTCCGATCCCGGATACGGGTGAATGCACAGGACCACATAGGCAGTGAGCAGCGCCAGGTGAAGTCCGCCGTGTAGCCGGGTAGCGCGGCCGGGGACCACCGTCAGGACAGCCACCACCACGGTGAGGGCGAGGAGCACGAGTTGCGTCGGGCCGAGGCCGAGCAGGAGCGGTCCGTCCAGCCAGATCGAGGCGACCGCGACCGCGGGAATGGTCAATCCGATGCTGGCCATCGCCGATCCGAGTGCCAGATTCAGGCTGGCCTGAACCTGGTTTCTTTGTGCTGCCCGCACGGCGGTGAGGGTGTTCGGCGCCAGCACGAGGAGGGCGATGACGACGCCGACCAGTGATTGCGGCAGTGCGCCGTCCCTGACTGCGCCCTCGATCCCGCGGGCCCCGACCTTCGCCAACCCCACGACCGCGCCCCACGCCACCACCAGCAGGATCAGGCTCAGCCCGGCCATCGCAGCCGACGGTCGTCGGGGACTCCGTCCGATCTCGGTGGGCGGATTCTCCGCGACGGCCGCGGGGAAGACATGGCGATGGGATCCGGTCTGGGTCAGGGCGAACATCTCGTACAGCAGGAGCGAGGCCACCGCGGCGAAAGCGAGTTGGGTCGGGGGGAATTGGGTACTGGGTGGGCTGCTGGTGAACGTGGGCAGCACCAGGGCAAGGGTGATGAGCGAGACGATGGTTGCGAGGGCGGCGCCGGTACCCTTGGCGCTGAACAGCACGGCCCCATGGCGCCCTGCGCCGACGAACAGGGCGAGCCCGACGATGCCGTTGAGGGTGATCATCACGGCGGCGAAGACGGTGTCTCGTGCGAGGGACGCCGTCGAGGGGCCACCGGAGATCATCAGGACCACGATCAGCCCCACCTGGATGACCGTGACCGCGACGGCAAAGATCAGGGACCCGAACGGCTCGCCGACCCGGCGGGCGAGCACCTGCGCATGATGGACCGCCGCCAGGACCGCGCCGATCAGCGCCAGCGCCACCGCGAGCACCAGCACGGGTCCGAGGTCGCGTCCCCAGGTGACGGCGAG
>NZ_JBLWIT010000019.1:0-5714 GCF_048381435.1 Rhodococcus mengyinensis
CACACCGGCACCACCGACATCACCTTCGGCACCACCGTCTCCGGACGCCCACCCCACATCCCCGGCATCGAAACCATGATCGGACTCTTCATCAACACCATCCCCGTCCGCATCACCCTCCACCCCACCGACACCCTCACCACCCTCCTCACACGCACCCACACCACCCACACACAACTCCTCGACCACCACCACCTCCCCCTCACCCACATCCCCAACCCCCACGCCACCACCTTCGACACCATCACCGTCCACGAGAACTACCCCCACCACACCACCACCCCACCCACCGACCTCACCATCACCACCACCTCCGCCACCGACGCCACCCACTACCCCCTCGCACTCGCCACCACCACCGACACCACACTCCACCTCAAGTTCGAGTTTCTGCCGGAGTTCCTCAGCCGCAACGACACCGAGGCGATCGCGGCACGCATGTGCCGGGCTCTGGACGTCATCGCGACGGCACCGGACACGACCGTCGCATCGGTGCGGCTTCTCGGCGACGACGAGTTCCGTGCGCTCGCGCCCGTGCGCGGCGGTCCCGCACCCGCCACCCGCACGCTCGCCGCGATCGTCACCGACGCCGCAGCCCTCGATCCGGACGCCGTCGCGCTCGAGGATTCCAGTCGCGCGGTGAGTTACCGCGACCTCGACGAGGCGTCGAACCGGCTCGCACGCCTGCTGATCACGCACGGCGCCGGCCCGGAACGCTACGTTGCCCTGGCGATGCCGCGGTCCCTCGACTCCGTGCTCGCGGTCTGGGCGATCACCAAGACCGGGGCCGCTTTCGTCCCGATCGACCCGGGCTATCCCGCCGCACGCATCGCCGACATGATCGCCGATTCGGGTGTCGCGCTCGGCGTCACACTGACACCGCAACGTGAGCGGCTCCCGGACACGGTGCCGTGGCTCGTCCTGGACGAACCCGGGACGATCACGACGGTCGAACAACAGGCGAGCGGCGCCCTCGGCGACGCCGATCGCCGCCGGCCATTGCGACCCGACCATCCCGCGTACCTGATCTACACGTCCGGATCGACCGGTGTCCCGAAAGGCGTGGTGGTTCCGCACCGCGGGCTGGCCACGCTCGCCGCGGCGCAGGCGGCCGGCCTCGGTCCGGGGCGGCACTCGCGCGTGCTCCACTTCTCGTCGCCCTCGTTCGACGGATCGGTGTTCGACTATCTACTGGCGTTCGGCGGTGGCGCGACTCTGGTGATCAGCCCGCCGACCATCGTCGGCGGCACGGAACTGTCCCGCTTCGTCGCCGCCGAACGGGTGACGCATGCCTTCGTCCCGACTGCCGCGCTAGCCTCGGCCGATCCCGACGACCTCGACGGATACGACGGGTTCGGCGAGATACTCGCAGCCGGAGAAGCGTGCCCGCCCGGCCTGGTGACCCGGTGGTCCCGTGGCCGTGCTCTGCGGAACGGCTACGGCCCCACCGAAACCACCGTGATGTCCAACATCAGCGCGCCGCTCGCACCCGGGTCCGAAGTGACGATCGGCGGCCCGATCGCCGGTGCGGAGGAAGTGGTGCTGGATGCGCGGATGCAGCCGGTCCCGGACGGCGTTCCGGGTGAGTTGTACATCGCCGGGCCGGGTCTGGCCCGCGGATACCACCGGAGGCCGGGGCTGACCGCCGGACGCTTCGTCGCCGCTCCATACGGGCCGGCGGGCGAGCGGATGTACCGGACCGGCGACATCGTCCGCTGGATCGCCGACACGTCCGGCGGTCGGGTGGTCGAGTACCTCGGCCGGGCCGACTTCCAGGTGAAGGTGCGCGGGTTCCGCATCGAACCCGGCGAGATCGACGCCGTCCTCGGCGCCCACCCGGACGTGGAATACGCCGCGACACTCACCCGCACCGGGCCCTCCGGGGACCCGATCCTCGTTTCCTATGTCGTCGGTTCCGCGGAGCTCGACCCGGCACGACTCTCTGCCTATCTCACCGAACGACTTCCGGCGCACATGGTGCCCGGCGCGATCGTGCCGATCGACCGGATCCCGCTGACCCCGGTCGGCAAACTCGATCGCGCCGCGCTGCCCGATCCCCGGTTCGACTCCCCGGCCGATCCCGCGCACCGACCGACGTCGCCGGTCGAGGAGACCGTCGCGAACGCATTCGCGGCCGTTCTGGGGCTCGAGCACATCGGTGTCGACGACAACTTCTTCGAGGCGGGCGGGAACTCGCTGACGGCGACCCGGGTGGTGGCGCGGGTCAATTCGACGCTGCACACCCACATCGACGTCCGGACCTTGTTCGAGGACCGGACACCGCGAGTCCTGTCCACCCACCTCGACCCCGACTCGAACGACGCCCCGCTGCCGGTGCCCACTCCGGGGCCCCAACCTGAGTTCGTGCCGTTATCGCCAGCCCAGCAACGCATCTGGTTCCTCAACCAATACGACACCACCACCCCCACCTACAACATCCCCCTCACCCTCCACCTCACCGGCCACCTCGACACCACCGCCCTCCACCACGCCCTCACCGACCTCATCCACCGCCACCAACCCCTCCACACCACCTACCCCCTCCACCACGGACACCCCACCCAACACATCCACCCCCACCCCACAACCCCACCACTCACACCCACCCCCACCACCGAAACCCAACTCCCCCACCACATCAACACCGACACCACCCAACCCTTCGACCTCACCACCGACACCCCCCTCCACACCCACCTCTACCAACTCGACACCACCCACCACACCCTCACCCTCGTCCTCCACCACATCGCCGCCGACGGCCACTCCCTCACCCCACTCACCCACGACCTCACCACCGCCTACACCGCCCACACCCACCACCAACCACCCCACCCCACACCCCTACCCCTCACCTACACCGACTACACCCACTGGCAACACCAACTCCTCGGCACACCCCAGCACCCCACCCCCACCACCCAAACCCACACCACCTACTGGACCACCACACTCACCAACCTCCCCGACACCCTCCCCCTCCCCACCGACCGACCCCGACCCACCCACCGCACCCACCACGGCGAGTCGATCCGCTTCGAGATCCCCGCCGACGTACACCACCGCCTGCGTGCGCTCGCGCGGAGCACCGGGGCGACCACATTCATGACTCTGCATGCGGCCTTCGCGGTCCTCCTCGCCCGCCTGTGCGACACGGACGACGTCGTGATCGGCACCCCCGTCGCCGGCCGCCCCGATCCCCGGCTGGACCAACTCGTCGGCATGTTCGTCGGGACGCTCGTCCTCCGGACCCCGGTCGGCTCGGCCGAGTCGTTCCGCGAAGTGCTGACCAGAACCCGCGACGCGGACCTCGGTGCATTCATGCACGCCGACCTGCCCTTCGAGATGCTCGTCGACGTGCTGGCGCCGGAGCGGTCCACGACGCACACACCGTTGTTCCAGGTCCTGATCGACTATGGGACCGAGGTACCACTCCACCTCGAGCTGCCGGACCTGACGGTGACGGTCGCCGAGGACGCTCCGCCCCTCGCGAAGTTCGACCTTCAGCTCACCCTCCGCGAACATGCGGACCCCGCACACCCCGGCCTGTCGGCCGCGTTGACCTATCCCACCGACATCTTCGACCGCACCACCGTCGAGAGTGTCGCGGTACGCTTCCTCCGGCTCCTCGACTCGGTGACCGCGGACCCCGGCCGGCCAGTCGGGGACGTCGACCTCCTCGACGACACCGAACGGGCCACGCTGACGACCGGGTGCAATCCCCCTTCGCCCGTGGCGGAACCAGCCGAGGCCACACTCGCCGACCGGTTCACTCGGTCCGTCCACCGCTTCGCCGGCGAATCGGCGCTGACCGATGCCGACGAAACGCTCACCTACGCGGTACTCGGTGCCCGCGTCTACCGACTCGCCCGGCATCTCGTCGAACTGGGCGCCGCCCCCGACACGGTCGTCGCCGTAGCACTGCCACCCTCGGTCGAGCTGGTCGTCGCCCTGCTGGCCGCACAGCAAGCGGGCGCCGGTTACCTCGCCCTCGACGTCGGTCACCCGGCCGACCGGCTCGACGCCGCGATGTCCGACGCCGCCCCGGTGTGTCTCGTCTCCTCGACCGATCACGCGGCCGGCTTGCGGCGGGACCTTCCCACGGTGCTCGTCGACGACGCGGACACACGCACGCACCTGATGGGCCTGTCGCCGGAACCGATCACCGATCCGGAGCGACGGGCCGGGCTCACCCCCGACGCGGTCGCGTACGTCGTATACACCTCGGGGTCGACCGGACGCCCGAAAGGTGTCGTGGTGACACACCGCAATGTCACGACACTGTTCGACAACACCCGGCCTGCGTTCGACTTCGCCGAGACCGACGTGTGGACGCTCTTCCACTCGGCCGCCTTCGACTTCTCGGTATGGGAGTTGTGGGGCGCCCTCCTGCACGGTGGCCGCCTCGTCGTCGTCGACACCGTCACCGCCCGCTCACCCGACGAGTTCCTGGGCCTGCTCCGCCGGGAGCGGGTGACGGTCCTGTGCCAGACTCCCACCGCGTTCGCCCAGTTGGCCACGGCGGAACGGAACCAGCCGACCGACCTGGCGTTGCGGTACGTCGTCTTCGGCGGCGAAGCCCTCGAGCACGGTCACCTCGTCGACTGGCTCGACCGGCACGAACCCACCCGACCCCAGCTCGTGAACATGTACGGCATCACCGAGACCACCGTGCACGTGAGCAGGCATCCCCTCGGCGATACCCGTCCCGCTGCGCGGTCGGTCATCGGCCGGGCGATTCCGGGACTGCGCGTGTACGTCCTCGACCGGCGGCTCCACCCCGTACCCACCGGAGTGACCGGCGAGATGTACGTTGCCGGGAACCAGGTCACCCGTGGGTACCTGCACCGATCCGGGCTGACGGTGACCCGGTACGTGGCGGACCCGGCCGGGCGCGGAGGACGCATGTATCGCACCGGCGACCTCGCACGCTGGAACGCGCAGGGTCAACTCGAGTTCCTCGGACGTAGTGACGCCCAAGTTCAGCTGCACGGCTACCGGATCGAGCCAGGAGAGGTCGAGGCCACGCTCGTCCGCCACCCGGATGTCGCACAGGCCGCGGTGTCGGTCCGTTCCGACGACCGAGGCACCGAGCGCCTGTTCGGGTACGTCGTACCCGCCCGGGACGGTGAACAGACGAGGGCTGTCGACATCGAGCGGGTCCTCGGCTTCGCCCGGACGACTCTCGCACCGCAGATGGTGCCGGCAACGCTGGTGGTCCTGGACCGCCTGCCGCTGACCCCGAACGGCAAGCTCGATCGCCGGCAGTTGCCCGCACCCGACTTTGCCGAACGCGTCTCCACGGGTCGCGCTCCGGCGACCGCGACGGAGATGGCCCTCGCCGAGGTTTTCGCGGAGGTCCTCGGCGTGCCGTCCGTGAGCGCCGACGAGTCCTTCTTCGCAGTCGGTGGCGACAGCATCATGGCCATCCAGTTGGTGGCCCGCGCCCACGAGGACGGTGTCTTCCTCACTCCCCGCGACGTTTTCGAGCACCAGACCGTGGCCGCCCTCGCCGAGGTGGCGGCCACCCGGAACCCGGACGTGCTGGCCGAGCTTCCCGGCGGTGGCGTGGGGACCGCACCGCTCATGCCGATCGCGCGGTGGTTGCTCGAGCGCGGCGGCAACCTCGACACGTACTGCCAATCGGTCCTGCTCACCGCGCCACCCGACCTGGACACCGACACCCTCACCGCCACCGTGCAGACAGTCCTCGA
>NZ_JBLWIT010000020.1:0-5705 GCF_048381435.1 Rhodococcus mengyinensis
CACACCGGCACCACCGACATCACCTTCGGCACCACCGTCTCCGGACGCCCACCCCACATCCCCGGCATCGAAACCATGATCGGACTCTTCATCAACACCATCCCCGTCCGCATCACCCTCCACCCCACCGACACCCTCACCACCCTCCTCACACGCACCCACACCACCCACACACAACTCCTCGACCACCACCACCTCCCCCTCACCCACATCCCCAACCCCCACGCCACCACCTTCGACACCATCACCGTCCACGAGAACTACCCCCACCACACCACCACCCCACCCACCGACCTCACCATCACCACCACCTCCGCCACCGACGCCACCCACTACCCCCTCGCACTCGCCACCACCACCGACACCACACTCCACCTGCGGGGCATCTTCCAGCTGTCGGCATTCGATGCCGACAGCGTCGACGCGATCCTCGGACAACTGGCGCGTGTGCTCGTCGCCATGGGATCCGACGCGTCCCTGCCGATCGCCCGCCTGAACCTGCTGGATGCTGCGGAGCAGCGAGCCGTGGTGCCCGCCCGGGGTGGGGCGGCCGAGGAGCCGCGGACCCTGGGCGCGATCCTCGCGGACGCCGCCGAGCGCTCGCCCGACGCCGTCGCCGTAGACGACGGGGCCCGCCGGCTGACGTACGCCGAACTCGAGGCCCGCGCATTGTTCCTTGCCGACCGTCTCGTCGAGTCGGGCGTGGGTCCGGAAAGTGTGGTCGCCATCGCGATACCGCGGTCCCTCGAGTCAGTCCTCGCCGTCTGGGCCGTCGCCGGAACCGGCGCCGCGTTCGTGCCCGTCGACCCGACGTATCCGCAGATCCGCATCCAGCACATGGTCACCGATTCCGGAGTCCTCGTCGGGCTCACCACGAGCAGTCGTCGCGACGCGCTGCCGGACACCGTCACGTGGATCGACATCGAGGGCACGGGTGCCGGCCGGCAACCACACACCCGTGATTCGGAAGCTCGTCCGGCGCCCACGATCCGCCTCGACAATGCGGCGTACCTGATCTACACGTCCGGGTCCACCGGGGTTCCGAAAGGGGTGGTGGTCTGTCATCGTGGATTAAACTCTCTCGCAACCACGTTGCGCGAGCGTACCGGGGTGACCGCAGCGTCCCGGGTGGCGCATTTCGCGTCTCCCAGCTTCGACGCGTCGGTACTCGAGTATCTGCTCACGTGGTCCGCGGGAGCCACGGCGGTGATCGTGCCCACCACGATCTACGGCGGAGATGAACTGCGTCGGCATCTCGCCGACAGCCGGGTGACCCATGCTTTCCTGACCCCCACGACGCTGACTTCCCTGGCCCCGGGGCGCCTGGACGACCTCGAGTGCGTCGTGACCGGCGGGGAGAAGTGCACCCCCGAGGTGATCCGCCGGTGGTCTCCGCACTGTCGACTCATCAACGCGTACGGACCGACGGAAAGTACTGTGGCGGCGGATATCTCGGACGATCCGGCCGCCGACGGTGCGAATGTGATCGGTGGCCCGATCCGCGGCGTCACGGAGGTCGTACTCGACGCTCGGATGCAACCGGTCCCGATCCGGGCCCGGGGTGAGTTGTACATCGCGGGCGACGCGATCGCCCGCGGATACCACGGCAAGCCCGCACTCACCGCCACCCGTTTCGTCGCCGATCCGTTCGGCCCGCCGGGCGGTCGCATGTATCGCAGCGGTGATGTCTTCCGCTGGAACACCGCACGCGAAGGGTCTGCCGTCCTCGAATACCTGGGTCGCAGCGACTCGCAGGTGAAGGTTCGTGGGTACCGGATCGAACCCGGCGAGATCGACGCGGTGCTGTCGGGCCATCCGGCGGTCACGTTCAGCGCGACACTCCCCTCGACGGGCGGCCCGGACACAGGCGGCCAGGACGCGACACTGGTCTCCTACGTGACGACCACCGGCGCGGCCGGACCCCGCGAACTCCGCGACTACCTGGCCGGTCGGCTTCCCGCACAGCTCGTTCCGTCCGCGGTCGTCGAGATCAACGTGATTCCGCGGACGCCGTCGGGCAAGCTCGACCGCGACGCACTCCGCGACCTCCGATCCACTCCGCTCCCCGCGCAGGTGTCGGCGGCCACCCCACTCGAACAGACCGTCGCGGAAACCCTCGCCGCGGCACTCGATCTGTCGAGTCTGGGAGTGGACGACGACTTCTTCGCGGCGGGTGGAGACTCGCTGACGGCGACCCGGGCCGTCGCCCGTGTGAACGCGAGCCTGCACACCGACCTCGCCGTCCGGAGCCTGTTCGAGGCCTCCACACCTCGTGCACTGGCGCGACTGCTCCTCGACGACAGCGGATCTGAACCCCGCCCCCCGTTGACCGCCGCCGCGGAAGAACCGGAGTACGCACCGTTATCGCCAGCCCAGCAACGCATCTGGTTCCTCAACCAATACGACACCACCACCCCCACCTACAACATCCCCCTCACCCTCCACCTCACCGGCCACCTCGACACCACCGCCCTCCACCACGCCCTCACCGACCTCATCCACCGCCACCAACCCCTCCACACCACCTACCCCCTCCACCACGGACACCCCACCCAACACATCCACCCCCACCCCACAACCCCACCACTCACACCCACCCCCACCACCGAAACCCAACTCCCCCACCACATCAACACCGACACCACCCAACCCTTCGACCTCACCACCGACACCCCCCTCCACACCCACCTCTACCAACTCGACACCACCCACCACACCCTCACCCTCGTCCTCCACCACATCGCCGCCGACGGCCACTCCCTCACCCCACTCACCCACGACCTCACCACCGCCTACACCGCCCACACCCACCACCAACCACCCCACCCCACACCCCTACCCCTCACCTACACCGACTACACCCACTGGCAACACCAACTCCTCGGCACACCCCAGCACCCCACCCCCACCACCCAAACCCACACCACCTACTGGACCACCACACTCACCAACCTCCCCGACACCCTCCCCCTCCCCACCGACCGACCCCGACCCACCCACCGCACCCACCACGGCGAGTCGATCCGCTTCGAGATCCCCGCCGACGTACACCACCGCCTGCGTGCGCTCGCGCGGAGCACCGGGGCGACCACATTCATGACTCTGCATGCGGCCTTCGCGGTCCTCCTCGCCCGCCTGTGCGACACGGACGACGTCGTGATCGGCACCCCCGTCGCCGGCCGCCCCGATCCCCGGCTGGACCAACTCGTCGGCATGTTCGTCGGGACGCTCGTCCTCCGGACCCCGGTCGGCTCGGCCGAGTCGTTCCGCGAAGTGCTGACCAGAACCCGCGACGCGGACCTCGGTGCATTCATGCACGCCGACCTGCCCTTCGAGATGCTCGTCGACGTGCTGGCGCCGGAGCGGTCCACGACGCACACACCGTTGTTCCAGGTCCTGATCGACTATGGGACCGAGGTACCACTCCACCTCGAGCTGCCGGACCTGACGGTGACGGTCGCCGAGGACGCTCCGCCCCTCGCGAAGTTCGACCTTCAGCTCACCCTCCGCGAACATGCGGACCCCGCACACCCCGGCCTGTCGGCCGCGTTGACCTATCCCACCGACATCTTCGACCGCACCACCGTCGAGAGTGTCGCGGTACGCTTCCTCCGGCTCCTCGACTCGGTGACCGCGGACCCCGGCCGGCCAGTCGGGGACGTCGACCTCCTCGACGACACCGAACGGGCCACGCTGACGACCGGGTGCAATCCCCCTTCGCCCGTGGCGGAACCAGCCGAGGCCACACTCGCCGACCGGTTCACTCGGTCCGTCCACCGCTTCGCCGGCGAATCGGCGCTGACCGATGCCGACGAAACGCTCACCTACGCGGTACTCGGTGCCCGCGTCTACCGACTCGCCCGGCATCTCGTCGAACTGGGCGCCGCCCCCGACACGGTCGTCGCCGTAGCACTGCCACCCTCGGTCGAGCTGGTCGTCGCCCTGCTGGCCGCACAGCAAGCGGGCGCCGGTTACCTCGCCCTCGACGTCGGTCACCCGGCCGACCGGCTCGACGCCGCGATGTCCGACGCCGCCCCGGTGTGTCTCGTCTCCTCGACCGATCACGCGGCCGGCTTGCGGCGGGACCTTCCCACGGTGCTCGTCGACGACGCGGACACACGCACGCACCTGATGGGCCTGTCGCCGGAACCGATCACCGATCCGGAGCGACGGGCCGGGCTCACCCCCGACGCGGTCGCGTACGTCGTATACACCTCGGGGTCGACCGGACGCCCGAAAGGTGTCGTGGTGACACACCGCAATGTCACGACACTGTTCGACAACACCCGGCCTGCGTTCGACTTCGCCGAGACCGACGTGTGGACGCTCTTCCACTCGGCCGCCTTCGACTTCTCGGTATGGGAGTTGTGGGGCGCCCTCCTGCACGGTGGCCGCCTCGTCGTCGTCGACACCGTCACCGCCCGCTCACCCGACGAGTTCCTGGGCCTGCTCCGCCGGGAGCGGGTGACGGTCCTGTGCCAGACTCCCACCGCGTTCGCCCAGTTGGCCACGGCGGAACGGAACCAGCCGACCGACCTGGCGTTGCGGTACGTCGTCTTCGGCGGCGAAGCCCTCGAGCACGGTCACCTCGTCGACTGGCTCGACCGGCACGAACCCACCCGACCCCAGCTCGTGAACATGTACGGCATCACCGAGACCACCGTGCACGTGAGCAGGCATCCCCTCGGCGATACCCGTCCCGCTGCGCGGTCGGTCATCGGCCGGGCGATTCCGGGACTGCGCGTGTACGTCCTCGACCGGCGGCTCCACCCCGTACCCACCGGAGTGACCGGCGAGATGTACGTTGCCGGGAACCAGGTCACCCGTGGGTACCTGCACCGATCCGGGCTGACGGTGACCCGGTACGTGGCGGACCCGGCCGGGCGCGGAGGACGCATGTATCGCACCGGCGACCTCGCACGCTGGAACGCGCAGGGTCAACTCGAGTTCCTCGGACGTAGTGACGCCCAAGTTCAGCTGCACGGCTACCGGATCGAGCCAGGAGAGGTCGAGGCCACGCTCGTCCGCCACCCGGATGTCGCACAGGCCGCGGTGTCGGTCCGTTCCGACGACCGAGGCACCGAGCGCCTGTTCGGGTACGTCGTACCCGCCCGGGACGGTGAACAGACGAGGGCTGTCGACATCGAGCGGGTCCTCGGCTTCGCCCGGACGACTCTCGCACCGCAGATGGTGCCGGCAACGCTGGTGGTCCTGGACCGCCTGCCGCTGACCCCGAACGGCAAGCTCGATCGCCGGCAGTTGCCCGCACCCGACTTTGCCGAACGCGTCTCCACGGGTCGCGCTCCGGCGACCGCGACGGAGATGGCCCTCGCCGAGGTTTTCGCGGAGGTCCTCGGCGTGCCGTCCGTGAGCGCCGACGAGTCCTTCTTCGCAGTCGGTGGCGACAGCATCATGGCCATCCAGTTGGTGGCCCGCGCCCACGAGGACGGTGTCTTCCTCACTCCCCGCGACGTTTTCGAGCACCAGACCGTGGCCGCCCTCGCCGAGGTGGCGGCCACCCGGAACCCGGACGTGCTGGCCGAGCTTCCCGGCGGTGGCGTGGGGACCGCACCGCTCATGCCGATCGCGCGGTGGTTGCTCGAGCGCGGCGGCAACCTCGACACGTACTGCCAATCGGTCCTGCTCACCGCGCCACCCGACCTGGACACCGACACCCTCACCGCCACCGTGCAGACAGTCCTCGA
>NZ_JBLWIT010000021.1:0-10270 GCF_048381435.1 Rhodococcus mengyinensis
GGCTCTCTTGTCATGAATGTGGATGGGTTGCCGTGTGATACGGGAGGGTGAGGGTGACGGGTCCGCAGGCGAGCAGGATCAACGCGAGAGCATTCTCGGCGGTGTGGAATCCGTAGGCCCGGCGGATAATCAGCCTCACCTTGTTATTCAGTCCCTCATGGCGTCCGTTCGCGAGGCCTCGTTCGACCGCGGCGGTGATGCCGTCGAGGTGCTTTCGGATGGTGCGTCCGAGTTTGACGAACTGCGGGATCCGGCAGCGCTGCGCCCAGGCACACCATCGGGCGAGCATCTCGAGCACCACCTCGTCGTCGAGATCGCCGGCGAAGACCGCGCGCAACGCCTCCTTGAGTTCGTAGGCCCGGACCAGTGCGCCGCCCTGCCGTTTGAGCGCTTTCAGTGTCGAAGCCTGCTTGGCGGACAGGCTTTCGGGATTCTTCAAAAGCGCCCACCGCGCACCTCGATAGGTCTTGGCGATCTGCTTGTCCGAGAGACTGCGGGCGTGCTGCCACACCTGGCGACGCACGTCGTCGAGGGCGTCGGTGGCGAGTTTGACGACATGGAACGGGTCGAAACAGATCGTCGCCTGCGGGGCATGCTCACGCACCGCCTTGACGTAGGCCGGTCCGAGGTCCATCGACACCGCCTCGATCCGCTCCGCGGCCCCCGCGGGCAGGGTGTCGGTGAAGAAGGTGCCGAGCGCGGCGGCGTGCTTGCCCTCGGTGCCCCAAACGATCTTGCCGGTCTCGTGGTCGGACACCAGCGTCAGATACTTGTGGTGGCGGCGCCACGAAATCTCGTCCACCCCGATCTCGACCAGATTCGTGAATCGGTCGGGGTCGAGTTTGTCGGCGACGACCCGGCCGCAGATCGCGCCGACGGTGCGCCAGGTGACCCGGCAGAACACCGACACGGTGGACTTGTCGGTCTTGGTGGCCAGCCACACCGCCAGGTCCTCGAAGTCGCGAGTGAACCCGGATCCGGGTCGGGCGAAGTCCACCGCCTCGACCAGCACCCCGTGCTCGGGGCATCGCAGTCGCCGGCGGCGCATCGTGAGCACACAGACGCGTCCACCCAGGTCGAGGTGCCGCCACGATGAGTCCACCTCGCGGGTGTCGTAGCGATGAAGGGTTGAATAGTCGCAGTGCGGGCACCGCATCCGGCGGCGGTGGGGGCGCACCGCCACCCGCACCCGATCGTCGGCGATCTCGACGTCGCGGACGGTGGCCTGCGGTAGGCACAGCAGCCTGTTGAGTAGGGTTGAAGCGCGCACGGGTCATCTCCGATGGTGACGGATGTGTAGGAGCTTTCGACCCTACGGGCGGCCCGTGCGCCCACCCCCACACCACCTGCCCTTATCACATGCAGGGCCATCCACATTCATGGCAGAAGAGCCATATTTGCTGACGTCGATGACCCTGATACCCAGTTTCTCGACACACCGTTCTGCTTTGGGAACGAGGTCACATACATCCGTTGGGGTCTATCGACCGACGACTACGATCTCGATGCGGACGGGGCGGGGTGGCGCCTCGATGTAGGCGACGACAGAATCACCTCCGTGGATCTCGACTATGCGGACCGTGTCGTTTTCCGCAGGTGGCGGTCCTCGCCGCCCACCTCTGCTGTGCGGGCCACGAGTAGGACAGCCGCAAGAATCTCGCCGTTCGTCGAGAGACAGTGGGAAAGCGCGCTTCTGGGGCTTCTTCATCTCTCCTATCGGCAACGACCGCAGGTCTGGTCCCGCGACCCACTTAGAGTGGACAACAAAGCCGTCACGCTGTCTGTTCTTTCCGAGGTTGTGCGGGTTCCGCCTTACATTGTCAGCACGTACGTGCCCACTATGGCTCCGGCTCTCGTGTTGAAGGCAATTGCCGCAGATCAGAGCGTGGGCGCGAACGAACGCGTGACGACCCTACAGGTGGGAACCCTGGACGGCGGCCGGCGGGAACCGTGTCCGGCGGTTCTCCAGCGCCTCATCGAGGGCGACTGGGAGGCACGCATCGGGTACGCCTTCGGGCGCACTGCAGTGATCTGTCAGCGGAAGGTGCACGCTGCGACAACCGATATCCGAACCGCGACGGCTGATCGAACACCCTGGTACACGTCACGTTTCGATCGCGACGCGCGAGCCGTCGCCGCCGTTCTGGGACTGGAGATGTTCACCGCGGACGTCCTCGTCGATCATGACGACGTCGCGTGGTGGATCGACGTCAACCCTGACGGCTTGTTCGGTGTCTACGACACCGGCACCGACACCGAGCATATGGCCGACCTACTACGCGACTGTTTCAGCTCTCACGTCGACACTGCAGCGAAAGGGTGACCGTCACGATGACTCTGCAACCTCTCGATCAGATAAGCAACCTTCGTCTCAGCAACTACACGCGGATCGTCGAGGTCGGCGACGGAACCTCGGTCCTCATCAACTTCCCCCATCATGTGTCCGACATCGTTTCCACGACCTTCGGCGCAAGCCTCCACGGCGACCTCGACGGCCTCCCGGCCGATGTCGCAGAGCATGCCGAACGAGTCGGCTACCTCACCAGGCACTCCGAAGAGGCCGAGGCGCGCTGGTTCGCAGCGCGTGTACGAGACATCGCCGACAGATACGGCGATCAGAAGAAGATCATATTCACCTTCGTGACCACCAATACGTGCAACTTGGCCTGCTCGTATTGCTTTCAATCGAGCACCGAGATGCGGACGCTGCCGTCCCGGTTCCTGACCGTCGAACAGGCGCGGGCCGGACTCGACATGGTTGACGCACACATCGCATCCGGTGCGAGGATCAACCACCTCGAACTGTTCGGCGGCGAACCCCTGCTTCCGAGTACCGTCCGCCTGGTCGAAACGATCGTCGAGGGAGCCGTCGCCAGGAACCTCACCGTACGGGCGACGACCAACGCGTTCTACCTCGACAGGTTCGAACATCTGCTGGGACCTGGGCGGATCGATAATCTACAGATCACCCTCGACGGCACGCAGGAGCATCACGACACCCGTCGCATCGGCACAGCGGGAAAGCCCACCTTCGCGGTCATACTCGACAACATCGAACGCGCCCTCCGTTGCGGTGTCCGGGTCGAAGTACGAGCAAATATCGATCAACGCAACGTCGAAAGTCTGCCGGATCTCGTTGTGCTTCTGGATGAGCGCGGCATCCTCACACACGACCTCGCCTCCTTCGATCACGTCAACGTTTGGCCGGATCCTGCAGCGCCGGATGCCACCGCCGACCCAGACCTGTACCTCACGCGTTCGCAGATCGACACCTATCTCCGGTCCCGTCTCGAGGAGTACCCGGTCCTGGAAGGCGTCATCGACCAGGAACCGCCGTTGGCCCGCTGGCTGACAGCGGTGATGGAAACTCCACACATCCGGTTCTGCGGTGCCGGGGACAGCAACGTCTTCATCTCACCCGAGTCCAAGGTCTACAGCTGCAACGAACTCGTCGGCGTCGAGTCCAGCGCGGTCGGTGTCGTCGAAGACGGTGCCATCAAACGGCTGCCGTTGTGGGACAAGTGGTCCGATCGGCGCATCGACAAACTCATCAACTGCCGCAAATGCTCAGTGTCCTTCGCCCACGGTGGAGGCTGTGGAGCGCGGCTGAGCCCGGACAAACTCGGGCTGATCGGCAACTGTGGAACATTCCAGCAGGACTTCGACGACACAGTGCGCCGCCTGGCTGCCGCGGGCAGTCCGCAGTGATATCCATAGTTCGTCTCGCCCCTGGCGTAGTCGTCGGGTCCTACGGCAACACTGTGGCACACGTCCCGACGCACGGCTCCTTTGCCCTAGATCCGAACACACATCGGTTTCTGCTCAACGCCTCGTCCGAAGGCGGCGCACGTGTCGACCTCGACGAGTGTTCACCCGACACGGTCGAGTCGATTCAGAAGTTGCACAGCGCCGGGATCGTGACGACCGATCACGACGGCGTGAACCAGACCGCGCACGCGGAATATATACCGGCTCTGACAGACCTCGTCGTGCGGCGACGAAGCGTCGCATTCGAAGCCGTAGTAGCAGCAATTGGTGGGGCTATAAGTCGAGTCGCGATCCCTCTCATCATCTACGCGGCCGTAGCACTACTGATCGCGCTCGCGGTCTTCTGGACGTTCATCGAGGCCCCGAGCGAGCTTGTGATCGGCATATTCGCCAACCATCCCTTCACGTTCATCGCGCTTGTCGTAGCAGTCGGAACTGTGCGCGTCGTCCTGCACGAAGCGGGGCACTACGGGGTCGCGCACCGCCACGGTGTGCAGCCGACCGTGGGCCTAGGGGTGTACTTCACTGGTCCCGTGGCATATGTGAATCTGTCCCCGTTGGATACACATCGACGCTCGATACGACTCAGCGCCGACGTCGGGGGTCTGGCTGTCGATGGAATTCTCCTGGCCACTGCCACAGGTCTGTGGTGCCTTACCGGCAGCCCATTGTTCAGCGTTGTGTCCGTGTTGCTCAGCGCGCTGGCACTCACATCGTTCAGCCCCCTCGAGAAGTCGGACGCCTACTGGTTCGTTCGCGACCTTTTCGACGCCCGCGCAGTGAGCGCGAGCTGGGATCGACCCCTTACCCTCCTGCGCGAGGTACGAAACCCAACGGTCCAGGGAAACTTCGCGCGAATCCTGCTCTTTGTCTATGGATTGAGCCTGGTCGTCGGCATAGCCGCAGTAGTCAGGTGGGCGCCTGGTGTGATCGACGCCGTCGAGAACCGAAATACCTCCTTACTATTTCCTGTGGGCGCCTCGTTGATGTTCGTGACGCTCACAGGCATCTGCATCCTGGTCGTTAGGAAGCGCCACCGACTGCAGGCATAGTCTGACCGTTGCGGAGCAGTACAAACGTGAGTGCACGACGTCAATCGGCTCGCGGCCAACGCAGGCGAACAGGGGATCGGGACGGATGCACGAGGACCATGCATGTTGAGGGCCGCTTGATACACGGAGTCCCTTGAATCGGCGGCGGGATGGTGTAATTGGTAATCCGCAGGGGGTGCCGTGAGGCATAAGCCTGCACGGAGCCTCGCGTCCCAAGTCGGGGAGAACCCCCCGGCGCCGATTTTTCCCCCTACGGTCTTCGACACCGTGCCAGAGGATCGCGAGTGGTACTCCCGCCGCACGCTGAGGAGGTGATGTGCCCAGCGTTGGCACCGACCGTTCGCCGGTACCTGGTGTGGTGGGCCGTCGGGAGGCGGTCACAACCGCAATTATGCTCTTGCCTGTGATATCGATGGATGGCAGTGTGACGTACGACGAAACTTAAGCACCACATGCCTCGTTGATCGCGAACACATACGTGGGGATATGCTTGTTGCTCAGTATATCCCGACAGTTGCGGCAAGTTCGCGCTGGTCAGCGCGCCAGCGTTATTATACGAGCGGGAGGCGCAGGTGTACGCATTTCGAAGGTGCTCCAAGGGGGCGAGGGTCTCCGATCCGCGGTAATACATGGAACTGTGAAGCGGCAGCGCGTCGGTTAATTGTGCAGGAAGACGACAACCTTATCGCCGAAGGGCGCGCTGGTCACGAGGTCAGCTCGTCTGTCACCGTTGAGATCCGTCAGCGCTATTTCAGAAAGGTTGGAGTCGCTCTTCGGTGAATCGATGGGAGCGGCGAATGACCCATCGCCGCGGCCCGGCAGGAGTGTCACCGCGGTCTTATTGTAGTCAGCAACGATGATGTCGATGTGCCCGTCGCCGACCACATCGGCGACAGCTACACCCTCGGGTGTCGGGCCACCCGAGTCGTAATCGACTTTGGGTGCGAAGGTTCCGTCTCCTCCGCCCACGAGCACGCTTATCGGCCCGTTTGCGGCCGTCGTGGAGGCAATCAGGTCAAGATTTCGGTCGCCGTTGACGTCCGCGGCCACCACTCTTGCCGCTCCGCTCACTGGGTAGTCGACCTTCTGCGCGAAGGTTCCGTCTCCACGGCCCAGCAGGACGCTCAAGGTACCGGAGATGATATCGGGATGTTGATCGTTGTTGACGTCGGCGATAGTCAGTGCCATCGGTGCGTCTCCGACTGGATAGTCGGCCTTGGGTGTAAAGCCCGAGTCAGGGCGTTGCAGAAATACGCCGGCCACACCGCTATTGTAGTCAGTGACAACGACATCGGTTTTGCCGTCGCCGTTGATATCGGAGACGGCAATCGACCGTGGAACAGAACCGGCGGGATAAGCGACAGGCCTGTCGAAAGTTCCGTCGCCTTTGCCCGGGAGAATACTGAAAGTGCCATCGTTGCTGTTGGCGGTCGCGATATCGGGGTGGCCGTCACCATTGACATCTGCAGCAACGACACCGTATGGGCTGGCGCCCGTGGCGAAATCCCGGCGGGGAGAGAATGTCCCATTGCCCCTACCGAGTAGGACGCTCAGCGCACTTCCGTTTCCGTCGGGAACGACAATGTCTGGTCGACCATCGTGGTTCACATCTGCCACGCAAACTGTTTCCGAGTGATGTCCGATCGGGTATGACGTCGGACTGCCATATGCGCCGCTTGATGGTGGTGCAGTGGTGGTTGTGGTTGTGGTCGTGGTCGTGGTCGTCGGAGAGTTTCGGGTGGAGAGAATTTTGTCACCCAGCGCCTGGACAGCTCCCCAACTGGAGAATGAGTATGCGCCGGTGTGTGTACCCACTCCAATCAGCCCGGACACAAAATCCAAGCCTCTGTAATCGCATACGACGTCGCGATTTGCGCAGACGCTGTACACTTTCTTACCAAGCTGGGGCGAAAACTTCGACGTCCCGCTTAAGCTTGGCGGATTGAAATTCAGTCCCACACCCTTGCTTGATGGTGACGCGTTTCCGAATGTCAGTGTCGTGTCATTGGGCACTCGGTCACCGTCGCCGATCAGGATTGCGCCTGCGATTCGGTCGAGGAGATACTGCGAACCGCTAGTCTCCAGCACCTTCAAGACCCTGTGCATGACCATCGCGCCCTGCGAATAGCCAGCTAGCACGATTCGTGGCCCACCGCACCGCGGATCGGCGCTGAATTGATCATCGAGCCGACGGAGCTGGCGAAGGGTTTCGTCGACACCATCCTGGATTCCGTTGAAATATGGGAGTGTAGGGTTCCACAGGGTCGATACCGCCAGAGCCGGATACTTGATCGCGATCGGATCGGCGAATGAAACTCCAGGCCAGTACAGCTGACGCTTAAGGGCATCGAACGTACTCCTGACGGGACGGCCCAATCCTTCCGATTCGCCCGATCCGCGCGCCCCGATGAAGTAGATCTCATTGGGGCAGGTGCCGTTGATCGCCGGCCAAGCCTCCGCGGCGGGCTGAGATTGAATGATGGAGACTAAACCGACAGACAAGACGGCGGCGCTCAACAGTATCGACAATCGCCGTAGCAGTGCCATTGTCCTCCCTCCGACCCTTGCGGAACGCGTACACGTAGATGCCGTCCACTGACGTCGCATGACGACCGATCGTCGCACGATCACGACTTGATACCGTGAACAGACACGTCGGCATGATGCGAATTCATTCAAATGGCCGACACCTGATCTGGTCGCTGTCCGGGCTCGCAGCGGCCAGTGACGCAGCCGGAGGCACGCCGCGGAGGGAGGAGTGTTGGGGGGAGATGTCTGCGCTGATCGAGTCGCGGGGGTGAGCACATGTACCGGCGCTGAACGCATCGAGGTCCCCGCGTGGATCGCGATGGGTGAAGGCGCTCCTCGGCGCGCGACCTCGCTGATGGGTGCCGCAGAGGCCCTCGCGGGCCCCCGCGCGGGCCGGCTGCAACCCGAGCATTACCTACCTGAACCTGCTTGTCCGCCACGACCGGTGCGAGGAGAGCCCGCGGCGCGATCGGTGACCGCGCCTTCGCGGCGGAGTCGGGCAGGGTCTCGGAATGCGGTTCGAGAAGGGACGCCCCCGGGTACGCCCTCGGCGAGAGGGGTCCGACTGCCACGGCGGGCGGGCCAGGTTCGACGACTGTTGTCCGCCGCTGAACGTGCCGACGAAGGTGTCACTGTCGATGCCGATGATGCCGATATGAGAAAGGCCCTTCCGCGGTTTCGGGGAGGGCCTTCGTCGGACTGGTGACGGCATCGTCGGCGTGGTGACGTCGCACCATCAGTGACTCAGTCGTGGACGCCGACGGGGACCATGACAGCCGACTGCTTCGGCGGCGTTTCCGATCGTGGGTGGTGTTCGTGCAGGTCGGGTCGCGTACCGGGCCAGTCGGTGCTTATGCTCGATCTCGGGAGTTTCGCCGAGCGAAGAGGTCCATCAACATGGCCCGATACAGCGGCAACCGGCCGGTCGATGGTCCGGAGTTGACGGTCGGTGTCCGGGTGCTGGTCCGCAGGAGCGCCGGGGGCGATCTCACAGGTGAGGTGGTCGAGGATTATTCGGCAGTGACCGACCCGGGCGGCGGTGGACACGAGTGGGCGCCGGTGCATCGGTGGGCGGTCGCGCTCGACGATGGGCGGATGGTCTTTGCCGACACCGAAGACCTGACGATCGATCCGGGCTTCCACCGCTCCGCCCCGAACTCAAAATCAAACCCGGGCCCGGATTCGGCCGTGCGGACACCCGGCTGGCATCGGGGAGAATGATCGGCGGCAGCCACCTCGTGGCAGGTTCTGGGCGGCGCCAAGCATCGTTCACGCGAATTTCGCCAGCGGTCAGTCGATTACATGAATGACGCGGATGGGGTCGTGAAGGGGTGCTTCGGTCTCACCGCACGATCTGTCGGGGTATGCCTGAGCCGTGGTATAGCCGCACCGCATGTGTTGTGCGCTGTGGTGTTGTTCGGAACTGACGTTTCAGGCTTACCGTGTCCGGCATGAGTGGTGATGAGGCTCGCATGGCCCGGGACTTCGCGGGGTGGTTGTCGTCTCAGGGCTGGGTGGTCGGTACCGAGGTGGATTTCGTCGACATTCTTGCCGAGAAGGACGGTCACCGGCTGTACGTCGAGGCAAGGGGTGCGATGACCGCGCCGGGATTGGACGTCGATACCGCTATCGGGCAGCTCGTTCGGCGGATGCCGAGCGAGGCGGATCAGTCGGTGTCGTTTGCGTTGGTGGTTCGGGACGAGCCGCGTTCGGTGGAGGCTGCGGTGCGAGCACCTCAGAGGGTTCTCGATCTGTTGGGGATGGCGCTGTATGCGGTCGATGAGGACGGCGGCGTGCGGCAGCTCGTCGGCCGCGTATGAGACTTGCCGCCGGCACGGGCGGGGACGGGCCAGGGGGTGGCCGGTAGCAGCGCCACTCATACTTGGTCGGTCGCGGGGTGGCCGGTAGCAGCGCCACTCATACTTGGTTGGTCGCGGGTTAGTACTGCAACGGCACTTGCTTGACAGGTAGACGATACTGATTGTGTGGTCCTCGATCTGGTTGCTGCCGAGTTGGAAGCGTTGCATGAGCGGATCTCCGGTCGGTTCGCCCGGTCGGAGCCGCGGTCCCGAGTCCGTGAATATGTGACGGGTTTGGTTGCAGGTCTGGAACGCAAGAACGGGTGGACCCTCGCCGAGCGCGCCGGCGAGATCAGCCCGGACGGGATGCAACGGTTGCTGCGGCGCGCGGACTGGGACGTCGACGGCGTCCGCGACGACGTCCGTGACTACGTGGTCGAACGCCTCGGCGATCCGGCCGGTGTACTGATCGTCGACGACACCGGATTCCTCAAGAAAGGCACCCGCTCGGCCGGGGTGCAACGCCAGTACTCGGGCACCGCCGGACGGGTGGAAAACTGCCAGATCGGCGTCTTCCTCGCCTACGCCAGCGGCGCCGGCCACGCCTTGATCGACCGGGAGCTGTACTTGCCCGAATCCTGGACCTCCGACCGCGACCGGTGCCGCGCCGCCGGCATCACTGACGACATCGAGTTCGCGACCAAACCGAGACTGGCACAACACATGATCGAACGCGCCCTCGACGCACAGGTCCCGTTCTCCTGGGTCACCGCGGACGAGGCCTACGGGCAGGTGAAGTACCTGCGGGTCTGGCTCGAGGAACGCGATATTTCCTACGTCCTGGCCACGCGCTGCAACGACGACGTGTTCACCCCGCACGGTCGCGCCGGTCGCGCCGACGAGATGATCGCCGCGGTCCCGGCGAAGCAGTGGCGCCGGATCTCCGTCGGCGACGGCGCGCACGGCCGGCGCGAATACTCCTGGGTGCGGATCCCGATCCGGATCGCCTGGGCACCCGGGCGCGGGCACTGGCTGCTCGCCCGCCGATCCCTCTCCGATCCGACCGAGATCGCGTACTACATCTGCGCCGGACCCCGCCGCACCACGCTCACCGAACTCGCC
>NZ_JBLWIT010000022.1:0-7437 GCF_048381435.1 Rhodococcus mengyinensis
GGCTCTCTTGTCATGAATGTGGATGGGTTGCCGTGTGATACGGGAGGGTGAGGGTGACGGGTCCGCAGGCGAGCAGGATCAACGCGAGAGCATTCTCGGCGGTGTGGAATCCGTAGGCCCGGCGGATAATCAGCCTCACCTTGTTATTCAGTCCCTCATGGCGTCCGTTCGCGAGGCCTCGTTCGACCGCGGCGGTGATGCCGTCGAGGTGCTTTCGGATGGTGCGTCCGAGTTTGACGAACTGCGGGATCCGGCAGCGCTGCGCCCAGGCACACCATCGGGCGAGCATCTCGAGCACCACCTCGTCGTCGAGATCGCCGGCGAAGACCGCGCGCAACGCCTCCTTGAGTTCGTAGGCCCGGACCAGTGCGCCGCCCTGCCGTTTGAGCGCTTTCAGTGTCGAAGCCTGCTTGGCGGACAGGCTTTCGGGATTCTTCAAAAGCGCCCACCGCGCACCTCGATAGGTCTTGGCGATCTGCTTGTCCGAGAGACTGCGGGCGTGCTGCCACACCTGGCGACGCACGTCGTCGAGGGCGTCGGTGGCGAGTTTGACGACATGGAACGGGTCGAAACAGATCGTCGCCTGCGGGGCATGCTCACGCACCGCCTTGACGTAGGCCGGTCCGAGGTCCATCGACACCGCCTCGATCCGCTCCGCGGCCCCCGCGGGCAGGGTGTCGGTGAAGAAGGTGCCGAGCGCGGCGGCGTGCTTGCCCTCGGTGCCCCAAACGATCTTGCCGGTCTCGTGGTCGGACACCAGCGTCAGATACTTGTGGTGGCGGCGCCACGAAATCTCGTCCACCCCGATCTCGACCAGATTCGTGAATCGGTCGGGGTCGAGTTTGTCGGCGACGACCCGGCCGCAGATCGCGCCGACGGTGCGCCAGGTGACCCGGCAGAACACCGACACGGTGGACTTGTCGGTCTTGGTGGCCAGCCACACCGCCAGGTCCTCGAAGTCGCGAGTGAACCCGGATCCGGGTCGGGCGAAGTCCACCGCCTCGACCAGCACCCCGTGCTCGGGGCATCGCAGTCGCCGGCGGCGCATCGTGAGCACACAGACGCGTCCACCCAGGTCGAGGTGCCGCCACGATGAGTCCACCTCGCGGGTGTCGTAGCGATGAAGGGTTGAATAGTCGCAGTGCGGGCACCGCATCCGGCGGCGGTGGGGGCGCACCGCCACCCGCACCCGATCGTCGGCGATCTCGACGTCGCGGACGGTGGCCTGCGGTAGGCACAGCAGCCTGTTGAGTAGGGTTGAAGCGCGCACGGGTCATCTCCGATGGTGACGGATGTGTAGGAGCTTTCGACCCTACGGGCGGCCCGTGCGCCCACCCCCACACCACCTGCCCTTATCACATGCAGGGCCATCCACATTCATGGCAGAAGAGCCTTTTTTTATCCGCGGCCACTCGTTCTCGCGCCAGGCGACGATGGCGTCCTCGTCGCGTTCGACTGCCCGCCGTGCGGGACGCTGGCGGCTCCAGCCCAGCCTGGTCCGCAGGATCGTCCAGGTCTGGGTGGGTCCGTAGGTCACGCCGGTGAGCCGCTCGATCACGATCGCGACCCGGCCCAGCGTCCACACCCCGGTCGCGAAGCCGTGAGCCTGGGGCCCTTTCAGCAATTCCTCTCGGATCACGGCGATCTGGGCGTCATCGAGCCGGGACCGACGTCCCGCGCGACCGGCACCTTCCAATGCCTCGTTGCCTCCTTCGATCCACTGTCGATGCCAGCGTGAGGCGGTCTGCTGGGAGACCTCCAACTCGACCGCGACATCCACCTGCCGCCGCCCTGCGGCGAACATCTCCGCGGCCTGCATCCGCCGGTCACGCAACGCCCCGAGGTCACGGCGACCGCCGCGCCGCTTGACTTTCCGGGCGTCGGACCCCACGCCGGAACCGGTTTCCTTCCCTGCCATTCATCAATGATCAAGCAGCACGGTGCGAATCACGCGCAACGACACACCCTATTACCGAAACATCGTTAGGACCATCGCCCCGAGCATCTACTCGTCGAGACGCTATGGGCGGCAAAGCATCGTCATCGCCGGATAACGCCGTCGCAACCATGCGTTCCGACAATTCCATACTTGTCCAACAGCGTGTTGAACAAATACGTGGGTAGGGTAACAGCATGTCGTCGCAGTCTGCACCGTAGTTACTTGGCGGCTGCGTCGCCGCGCGATGAACGCCCTTTCCTTCAATTCGGTGAGGCGGACACCAGTCGATTCTCGATGGGGATGAGTCGGACATTCGCGTGCAGGATGTCGTAGGTGTAGTTTGGCCATCGCCAACGGAGCGGTGGCCCCGGCCAGTAGCGGACGACGTTGTTGCAGCGGCCCCTACTAGGCAGGAGCCAGATGGTCGGAGCTTGCTGGTCGTGGGATCCTGTGCATCAGCCGCCACGTCGGATTCAGGGGCGCACTTCACCCGTCGAGGGAGCCCCCAAGCTCGCCATCATCACGCTCCGACTTGGACCCACTATCTGGAAGCTCTTCCGAGTCAGGCCATTTAGCGAGTTTCACGCGGTGAAGGCAGGGGATCTTCCGCACGTACCCGTCCTTGGTGACACACCGTTCACCAATGCCTACGCGGCAGTGCGGACAGGGGATATGAGCAACGAACTCGAATGGATCCATCACTCACCTCCACGACCATGTATGGCGAATCATGCCGCACCGACACACACGCCACCACCGACACCATTGCGCAATCCATCCGAGCGCACGAAACTGAGGAACCTTCGACCGCCCCTCCTAACGCCGGCACGGAGGTGGGTAGCACGCCGACCCAAGCTCATGCACCTCGAAGTATCGAGAAGCGACTCTGCGACGATGACCACCCAGACGACGTATTCTTCGAATACACCGTCGCCCACATCCGTAGACGTAAGAACAGCCATCCGGAGGTCGGTCCCAACCGCTCAAGACGCGGACATTTCCGTTCCACCTGGCACGATGGCAAGGGACAGCCACACGATCTGGCCGAACAACGCAACAAGGAGCACCATCATGGCACTGCCTGTCTTAACACCCGAACAACGCGCCGAAGCACTGGCGAAGGCCGCTGAAGCACGCAAGGCGCGTAGCGAACTCCTCTCCGCAGTGAAAGCTGGCGACCTCAGCGTCGAAGCGGTACTCACGAAGGCCGAAACAGACGAAATCGTGAAGAAGACGAAGGTCTCGGCGCTGCTCAAGGCTCTCCCCGGCGTCGGATCCGTGAAGGCCGCGAAGCTCCTCGAGGAACTGTCGATCGCCGAGACCCGTCGTATCGGCGGACTCGGAGCCAACCAGCGCCAGGCACTGATAGAAGCGTCGTCCGCCTCCTGACCTTGGAACTGCCACAGCCTCCGGCCAACTCGAAGTGAGCTGGCTGGAGGCTGTTTGTCGAATTCGCGCGAAGGCGTGGACTCAGTGAGCGGCACTGTACGCTTCCTCGATTTGAGCGGGGATACGTCCGCGCGCGGACAGCTGATAGCCCTCCGTGGTCGCCCATTCCCGAATTTCCTTTGCCCGCTTGCGCCCCTGCGACGTTTCTACTGAAGGAGTCGACCGACGCTTCCTTCCGCCGACTCGAGTTGCGTGCTCGATGTAGTAGGTAAGAATACTGCGGAATTCCCTGGCGTTCTTGTCCTTCAGGTCGATCTCGCAGTCGACGCCGTCGACAGAGAACGCAATCGTCTCCCCGTTACCGTTCTTGATCGGAGTTCCGTCGATGTCGTCGATGTATTCGACAACAATCTTGCGCGCCACTGTTCCACTCCTTCATCGTCGATAACCCGGGGAACACTACTGCGAAGTAATGTTCCCCTGCCACTCCGTGACAGGTTTCGAACAGAACACCGCTGATTCCAGCGTTGAGTAGGGCGGCGCGATCACTGCCCACTCGGCATAGGTCCCGGCTCACAACTCGCATCGCACTGGAGCCGCGAAAATTCAAGCAGTCCACATCCCGCCGACGGCAGGGCCTCTGATTCACGGGCATGCGCGCAACCATGATGCCCCACCGCCAGCTGATACTCCTGGACCTACGCGGCCTGAACACCAACCGCGACAATGAATCCCCGATAGCGAGATGTCATATTCTCGGCGGGCGCGGACCTTCGGAGCCCGCGAGGAGCAACAACATGCGGCCATTGCGAGGATCCCTCGGATGTCCACACAGCTCAACAGGACCCCGAACTAAATGAATGCGACACTTCCAGATCCCGCTGATGCGAACGGAGGGAATGCCTTCGGCCGTCTCACTGAGGACGACTGCAAAAGGACACGATCGGGCAATCTGGTGAACAGATGCTCGCCGACAGTCCGGTGGTCGCCTCACCTCGATCTGGGCGATTTTCATGACACGCGGTCGATGTGGTTGACATCGCTGAAGAAGAAGCTATGTACTTTACAAATATATGGATTCCACAGAAGGACTGATCTCGATGCGTACTCACCGGTCCGCAGCCTCGGCGCTGGAGCTGTACTCAGCATTCCGGCAACAACATCCTCACACAGCGATACCCGAGAACTACGTAACTGAATGTGGCTTCCAGCTCGGTCGCTGGCAGTACCGCCAGCGCGTCGCGCGAATGCTCGGCACTCTTCCGGCAGAGCGCATTCACCAACTCGATTCAATCGGCTTCGTATGGAGCGAAGACGACGACGCCCCACTACCCGCGGTCACCCGGACAGACAGCAAGCGACGTCGAATGCTGGCCGAGATCGCCGCTTACCGTGAGCAGCATGGCAATGCACTCGTTCCCGCGAACTATGTCAACGCTGACGGCGAGCAGGTCGGTCAGTGGCTCTACCGGGCAGTGAAGAAGTGGAGAGCCGATGCGCTACCAGACGAAGAGCGTGGCCCACTCGCCGCACTTGGAGTCTCTCCCAGTCCCCGCCCGCGCGGACCGAGAACCGCAGCGTAGCCACCGATCCCGACCCAACAGTCCCTCCGTCTAACAGGCATAGAGCAGTCTCTGCATCTTCGCACTATGCCCATTGCGGAGGTCCTTAGAAATCCAGGTGCGGGAATTGTCGTACGCCATCCGCCTGCGCGGTCGGACGTTCCCATGCCGTGCAATACGTACGCCCGTATTGCACGGCGGAATCCTCACCCACCCTCAAACCTCTCGGCGAAGGACACTGTTCAGCGTTCACTCACTGGGACAGGACTGCCCTACAGGGTCTTGTGCATTCCCGGCGGTCGCACCGCCCGCGACTACGCCAGGCCCATCTGCGCGAGCAGCTCCTCAGTGCGACTTAGGATCGCGTCGGCCTTCCGATCGATATCCTCGAACGCCTCGGCGAGGTCTCCCAATGCCCGGACATCCGCATACTTCCGAGCGATAGCCGCCTCATACTGATCGGCAAGTGTGTCCGGGCCGAACGATGTGAAGTCCATCCCGTTCTCGGAGCCGTCGACACAAGACGAGGACACCTCATCTTCCACCTCGACATCGGCAAGCCTGTCCGTCGGATCGGAGCGGGAATGACTCGCCGAAGTGACTCCCGTCAGATGCGCAGTAACGATCGCCGTGACCGACTTGCCGGACACCCCGCGGCGATCGCGGCGGAGTGCGGCGAAATGTCCCCACTGATCGAAGCTCGGCAGCAGGGGCCCGTCCTGGCCCTCCCGCAGACCCGGCAGCTTCCCGTAGGGCTCCACTGTGTCATCGGCGATTTCATGAGCACTGGCAAGACTTCGAGCGAGCACTCGGTTCGAGGGGTAGCGATCGAAGAACGCCTGAAGGCGTGCCCATCTCAGGTAGATCGCGACAGGGCAGCACCGAGGGTCGTCCGCTAATGGGTGCAGCTCCACAGCGTGTCCGGCGCCGACGGCCACGATACTCCCGTCATACGTGACGTCGCTCCGTTGAAGGTCCCCCACCTCGATCGCGGACATCCCAACAATGCAGTTGAGCACCAGGATGAGCGCATCCCTTCGGCCAAACAGTCCTTGTGGCCAACCGACAGTTGGCAGCGTCAACAACGCCCCGCGTGCGGTGCGAGAGAGATCGTCGCGTCTACCTGCACGTGCTGACAGAACTTGGCGGATCACTCGAGCAGACCCAGGCGTGGGGTACCCACTGGCGTTGTGCACCCAATTGATCGCTGCGACACGGCGCCGTTGGGTGGACTGAGCCGCCGGATGCTCGTCAAGGAAGCTCGCGAGGGCAAGGGGATCAGCGGGGAGCGCCGACGCCGCCAGCGCAGTACACCAATCAGCGAACAGAGCCCAATCGTATCGGTACTGTGCACCCTGACCCCGCCGGGGAAACAGCGCGGAAAAATCCTGCACGCCTTTGATTTCCGACTGCCCGATCGTCACAGTACGAGGCTATGCAATACGATGCCGCCGATCACGCACCCGAGCCATGTGTCCCCCAGAGAGTTCTCTTCCCGAGTCGGCCTGCTGCCCCCTCCGCACGTTCGGCCTCGTCCTCCGGGCCAGCCGCGCAACTGACGAAGATGCAACCGCACGCTCACCAAAGCCCCGCCCTCTGTCACCTTCGCTCCCAATAGCGAGATCGGGCCCGGAGCCCAACTCTTCTTACGCTCGCTCCCAAGACCACTCACGACACTAAGAGCGTGTCTCATGTGGATGAAGTGATGTGTGGGACATAATGTGACGCGTGGTAGATGAGTTGTCACTGAGGTTGTTTCCGGATGCGTTGTGGGAGATAGTCGAACCGTTGATACCGCCTTTTGTCGCCCGGCCACAGGGAGGCGGCAGTGCGCCGGCCGATGACCGGGCGGTGTTCACCGCGATCGTGTACGTGCTCACCAGCGGATGTGCGTGGCGGCACCTGCCGCCCTCGTTCGGGGTCACGGTTCCTACTGCGCACCGAAGGTTTACCGCGTGGGTGGCAGCCGGGGTGTTCGAAAAACTGCATCGTAAGGTGCTCGACCAACTCGGTAGTGCGGGCGAACTCGACTGGACGGCAGCAATCCTGGACGCGGCAAGCGTCCGGGCAAAAAGGGGGGATCGCTGACCGGCCCCAGTCCCGTCGACCGCGGCAAGAAGGGATCGAAGATCCACGTCCTGTCCGAAACAAACGGAATCCCACTGGTCGTGGGCGTGACCGGGGCGAACACCCACGACAGCACGATGCTGCAACCAATGGTGGCAGCGATTCCGGCAACGAAGTCCAGGCGCGGACCACGCCGACGCAAGCCGGGAAAGCTTCGCGCCGACAAGGGCTACGACTACGACATTCACCGACGGTGGCTGCGCGAACAAGGCATCGTCCCGCGGATCGCCCGCCGCGGCATCGAGCGAAACGACCGCCTCGGCCGGTACCGGTGGAAGATCGAACGCACCATTGCCTGGCTCACCGGCTACCGACGTATGACCATCCGCTACGAACGCCACGGCGAACACTTCGCCGGCTTCCTTCACCTCGCCGCCGCACTCACCTGCTTCAAGAAACTCCCCACATGAGACACGCTCT